>JAHQVZ010000075.1 GCA_019634055.1 Leptolyngbyaceae cyanobacterium MAG.088 | reverse complement strand
ACGAACGAGTTGAGTTGGCTGCAAGGTGCGATTTTAGGAGGACTGTAGCCAATTTTTTAAGTGTACCTAAACCTCAAAATTTATCGGATGTAGGTTGCTTTTATTCCGGAAGTTACGTGTTCGGAGACGAGTGTATAAATAACAACCTACTTACTTAAATTTTCCGATGTTTAATACTTCTCAATTTGTTGGCAAGAATTTAGAAGTTTTAGTGCGTACAGCACTGACTAATGGTGAATTGACTCCTGGTGCTGCCCTGGCAATTGAGCATTATCGCCAAAAGTCTAATTTGACTCGAGTGGAACAGCGACAATTGCAAATATTAGATCATGCGATTGCCGATGGCTGTATTGTTGCTATTCAGCCTAAACTCGCAAGCTAAGCATTCGCTAGGTCAGGCCGCTATCCTCAAGGCCATGTGGTCATCTATAGTAGTGATTAGGGCTGCTATATAAACCTTGTCCATCTGCAGATTTAAGTTTTACCGTAGAAAACGCTACAGGCTGAAACTGGGATGTGGTTTAGCTGCTCGATTGCTGCTTTTTGAAACATCATGCTCTTGAGTTCGATATTTCATCGCTGCCGCTGGATTATTATGGTTGCGATCGCACTAGCCGTTAACCTTACAATTGCAGTTACCCCAGCGAATGCTACCGGGGTATATGACATGCCCATCAGCCCTAGTGCTGACAACTGGGTCTTAGATGATGCCAAGCAAATCACTCGGCTCAACGAAAGCAATCTAAATAAGGATCTGCAAAAATTAGCAGACAATACAGGTCAAGAGGTTCGCTACGTCACTATTCATCGCTTAGACTATGGCGAAACGGCCCAAAGCTTTGCAGAAAAGTTGTTTGCCCGCTGGTTTTCAACACCAGACGAGGGCGCTAATCAAACCGTAGTCGTTCTGGACGATGTAACTAATAACATTGGCCTTAAGTCTGGTGAAGCCACAGCGGCTTTACTACCTGCTGATATTGCCGAGAGCATTACTCAGGAAACAATGAAAGCGCCGCTGCTTAAGAACAACAGCTACAATCGGGCATTTGGGGATGCGACTGTGCGCCTGGCCGCTGTGTTAGCGGGTGAGCCCGATCCGGGGCCACCAATCATAGAAGAGACTATAAATGTAGAAGGTACCTTTGCCACTGCAGAAGAGACCGAAGAAAATCGCACCTTTTCCACATGGGTCGTAGTCGTACTATTGATCTTGGCGACAGTTATTCCCATGGTTACCTACTATTGGTACCTGTCTGTTGGGGGTTAGTTTAATGGTTAGTACTCTTTCAAGTTGACAGATTCAACTTGACGAAATAATTCCATAGAAAAAGGGGCCAAAATTTGGCCCCTTTTTCTATGGACGCTTACTTAGACGCTCACTTAGACGCTCATTTAATTGAGCGTTACTGAAAACTAGGCATAAACAGCCTCTAGCGCGTCGCTAGTCACACCCTGCAGTAAGCCTTCAGTGATAGCCATGTGTAACATCAAATCAACCACCCGGTTAGAGTAACCCCATTCGTTGTCGTACCAGGTTATCAGCTTGAAGAAATTGGGATTTAGCTCAATACCGGCCCCTGCATCAAAGATACTAGAGCGAGGATCGCCCACAAAATCAGTGGAAACCACTGGATCTTCTGTATATCCTAAAACCCCACGTAACCCGTTCTTGGATGCTGCCTTCATGGCATCACATATTTCACGGTAGTTAGTTGCTTTTTCAGTGCGAACAGTCAAATCCACCACCGATACATCGGGGGTAGGTACCCGCAACGCCATACCAGTCAGCTTGCCAGTTAATTCTGGTAGCACAAGGGTAACGGCTTTAGCGGCCCCTGTAGACGCGGGGATAATATTTTGAGCTGCACCACGTCCGCTGCGTAGACTCTTTTTATTGGGACTATCAACTGTGGATTGAGTAGCGGTGGCTGCATGCACAGTCGTCATTAGACCTTCTGCAAACCCAAAATGCTCATGGATTACCTTGGCTACCGGGGCTAGACAGTTGGTAGTACAGCTAGCATTGGAGACAATTTGATCAGATTGGGGATTAAAGGTCTTATGGTTAACACCGACTAACAGCGTTGGTACCTGATCAGGACTCTTGGTAGGAGCCGAAATTACCACTCGCTTAGCCCCAGCCTTGAGATGATTTGCTGCTTGCTCGTGGGTGGTGAAAAGTCCAGTTGCCTCGACAACATAATCTACACCCAGACTACCCCAAGGCAACTCAGCAGGATTAGCGATGGAAAAGCAAGGAATAAATTTTCCACTGACAACAATTCCATTGTCCCGAGCTTCAACATGGCCAGAAAACTGTCCATGGGTGGAATCGTATTTTAAGAGGTAAGCAAGATTCTCAGGGGCTACCAAATCGTTAATACCAACAAATTCAATATTTGAATTGTTGATAGCGGCTCGCAATATTAAACGGCCAATACGACCAAACCCATTGATGCCAACTTTTAGCACGGCCATAACAATCTATTGCTCATACAAATGTGTACAAATTACTGCCTCAATAAGCGAGCAGCTCTTACTTGTTTATGGCCGATTTGTAGGACTTGATGGGGATCGCCGGTTTTCCTTTAGAGTTACCTCGATTGATATAAATTAGAGTTGCAAAACGTAGGCAAATATAACTGAATCGAGATCATTCGCAACGAAACGACTCAAAATATTTCATAGACTTGCCAAAGGTGCAATCGTTTCAATTGCATTGATTTGGCTATGTATGGTTTGCACTATTTGGTCCCATGTCTGTTCATCCAAGACGGGTATAGAGGGGATGGTTTCTAACGGGTTTTTTAAGGTGAGCCAGGACCGACAGCCACCATAGTCAGCTTGCCAATCAATTTGCACAGGTGTGGTGAGTCGATGTACCCGCAGCAATAGCAGATGTAGTGGTTGGCTGGGCTTCCACCGGAAGCGTTCTGTCACAAACGTTTCATTCCAAATATGGAATGGCAGCAATGATGTAACAGACTGTTGCTTATTAACGGTCCATACATGCCTAATGTTGGCCCAAGCTTGAAAGGTTACCTGGGCTGGATGCCAGCCAGCTTCGACGGGGGATACATGGTTGGCCCACTGAGGTTTTAGCAACTCAGGTTTTTGGTGTTCGTAGGTGGGGTATAGCCATACTTGCTGATGTGGCACCTGGAACTGTTTACCCACTTCGCGGATGCCACCTTTACGTAGCAGCAAAATGGTGTGCCCTTTTGCCAAGGCATCCACTGCGACAGACCATTCCTTAAGGGCATTCTGAAGCACCGTTAGCAACCTCTGAATTATGTTTGTTGCCCATATCCTAGTAGGGGTAGCGCCTTGTGCCTACCCCATAGATTTTTGCGCCTTGTGCCTACCCCATAGATTTTTGCGCCTTGTGCCTACCCCATAGATTTTTCGGACCTACTTCGTCCTCCCTGGGGCAATTAACCGACGGTGGTCGCCACCGTTGCACTACTCTCTACAGTCTCAGGGCGATCCGCTTCAGAGGGGGGCACCACCTGCCAGAACTTAGGTCAATAGCTATCCCAGGCAGCCAGAATACGAGCTGCTTGAGTGCTACCTGTGCGTTCTGCGTGATTTGCAATCATTTGTTTTAACTGCTGTGCCCCTGCCGTTGTGATTACCCGTTGGACTTTGACGATTTCAGGATTCACTCGGGTTGGAAAATCCCCCTGTTCATCTAGGAAGTAGCCGAGCCCGCCAGTCATGCCTGCGCCAACGTTACGACCTACGCCGCCAAGACAAACAACAACGCCACCGGTCATGTATTCACAGCAGTGGTCACCGGCTCCCTCGATTACGGCCTGGCCCTTGGAGTTACGTACGGCAAAGCGCTCACCGGCTTTGCCAAAGGCATAGAGGGTACCGCCGGTGGCACCGTAGAGACAGGTGTTACCGATGATGACGTTCTTAGATGGATCGTATTGAACGTTTTCAAACGGTGTGATGATGATTTCGCCACCATGCATGCCTTTACCCACATAGTCATTGGCTTCTCCCACTAAACGTAGGTTCATACCAGGTAGGTTAAAGGCCCCAAAGCTCTGTCCGATGCTGCCGTTAAAGGTGAGGTTTAATGTGCCAGCAAAGCCTGTATTGCCGTACTGTTTGGCAATTGTGCCAGAGACACGGGCTCCAACGGAGCGGTCGGTGTTGACGACATTAAAGGCTTTGTTAATCTCACCCTGGTTGGCTATGGTTGCCTGGATATCTGCATCAGTCAGAATCTGATCGTCCAACACAGGGCCATTACTGTTAATGTCACCATGGTCTAGCCAGCTGCGAACTGACAAGTCAGCGCTTGCGCTATCGCACCGCGTATCTGGCAGTTGCGTCATGATATCCAGGGTTAACCCTTGGGTCTTAGTCAAACTGGCATCAGCCCGAGATGTTAGCAGATCGGCACGGCCAATGATGTCATGCAGTGAGCGATAGCCCAAATGCGCTAGCAGTGAACGAACTTCCTCCGCCACAAAATGGAAGAAATTGACTACATGGTCAGGAATGCCGGTAAAGCGCTTGCGTAGCTCTTCTCGTTGAGTCGTTACACCGACGGGGCAGCTGTTCGTGTGGCAAACTCGCGCCATGATGCAGCCTTCGGCAATCATGGCAATGGTGCCAAAGCCATATTCTTCAGCCCCCATGAGGGCCCCCATAATTACATCCCAGCCTGTTTTAAGACCGCCATCTACCCGTAGTAGGACGCGATCGCGCAGTTGATTTTCCATCAACACCCGGTGGACTTCAGTTAGCCCCAGTTCCCAGGGCACCCCTGCGTGCTTAATAGAGCTGAGGGGCGATGCGCCGGTACCGCCGTCGTGACCAGATATCTGAATAATATCGGCGTTGGCCTTGGCCACGCCAGCCGCAATAGTGCCGATGCCAATTTCAGAGACGAGTTTGACAGACACCCCTGCGGCTGGATTGATCTGATGCAGATCAAAGATGAGCTGGGCTAGGTCCTCAATGGAGTAGATATCGTGGTGAGGCGGTGGGGAAATTAAGGTGACGCCAGGTTTAGAACGTCGCAATGAAGCGATGTAATCGCTGACTTTACGACCTGGCAGCTGTCCACCTTCGCCAGGTTTGGCCCCCTGGGCCATTTTAATTTCAATTTGTTTAGCACTCATCAGGTACTCAGGGGTAACGCCAAAGCGCCCTGAGGCCACCTGTTTAATGGCAGAGCAGGCGGTGTCGCCAGGCTTTAAACCCTTCAGGTGGGGGAGCGTGGCAGATAGGCCATGATCGTCCACATCGTTAATCGCTTGGAAGCGAACGGCGTCTTCTCCCCCTTCCCCTGAGTTAGATTTGCCGCCAATGCGGTTCATTGCGATCGCCAGGGTTTCATGGGCTTCACGAGACAGTGCCCCTAAGGACATACCGCCCGTACAGAAGCGACGCATAATGGCTTCTACGGGCTCCACCTCATCCAAATCAATCGGTTTGCGATCGCTCTGAAAGTCCAAAAGATTCCGGAGTGCCGCTACCGGACTTGTCTTCAGATGCTCTTTATAGATCGCGTAGTGGTCGTATTGGTTAGACTTCACCGCCTTATGGAGCAGCTTGGTCATCTGGGGACTATTACTGTGGTACTCCCCCTTGGGGCGAGCTTGGACAAATCCCATGTGCTCTAACCGCTTAGCTGTCAGTTCAGGGAAGGCCTTGCTGTGAAACCTCATAGCATCTTGGGCAAGCTCAGCTATAGTCAAACCGCCCAGGCGCGAAATACTGCCCTTAAAGCCCGCAGTCAATAGCTCAGGCCCAATGCCAATCGCTTCGAAAATTTGTGCGCCCTGATAGCTAGACAGCAAAGAAATTCCCATTTTAGAAAGAATCTTCAGTAATCCAGCTTCTATGGCTTT
>JAHQVZ010000074.1 GCA_019634055.1 Leptolyngbyaceae cyanobacterium MAG.088 | reverse complement strand
TTGTCCGACCAATGGGTAAATTGGTGATCGTAAATAGGTGATTAAAAGCAATTCCAAAACGCTGATCGAGATAATGTTTATAATCTTTTTCTAGCAGTTCCTGGGCCGGAGTTGCAGAAAAGTCTAGAGTCGTCGGAACAGGCGGGTTGTAAACCAGATCCAAAATTAGCGCTGGGTCTTGACCGTAGCCTAGTTGATTCAGCCATTGTAGGGCTTTGATAGAGTTGTTATAGACGCCTTGGCCCCGCATTTTATCGACATTATCTTCGAGGTAGCAGGGCAAAGATGCCACCACACGGAGTTGGTGTTTCGCAAAATACTCCGGTAAATCCTCAAAACTATCCTCAAAAAAGATTGTCAAATTCGATCGAACTATGACTTCCATCCCCTGAGCGCGTGCTGCTTCCACAAGGGGTCTAAAGCCATAGTTCATCTCGGGAGCACCCCCCGTTAGATCGACTGATTGAATCTGTGGGAAACGTTCAATAACCTCAATCAGCTGCTCACAGATCTCAGATGTAAGTTCCTCGGTCCGCTGCGGACTGGCCTCGACATGACAGTGAGAGCAGGCGAGATTACAGCGACGCCCTAAATTGATCTGCAACACTGTGATGGGCTGTTTTGTTAGTGGTTGATCAAGCTTTTCAGAAAAGGGGGTTAGAGCGTCAGCAGTAATCATCATGACATTTAAATATAGATTGAATATTTCAGAGAAATTAGCAGCAGCCGCCACCGTCGTAATACCAAGTTGAATCGGTTACCACGACTTGCTGAGGATGGGACTTGGCCATTTTGCCAGCTGTCTTATCGCAAACCGCAACTGGCACACCTAATGTAAGAATATGACCCGCTTGATCATCGAAGTGAGCATGAGGGCCAGTGTAGATAGCTGTTTTGCCGGTGAAGACACAGGCGCCATCTTCTGCAATATCAACCTTGAATGAGACGGTGTCCAAACTTTCCAGGAGAAGGTTCTCGTCTAGGTTGTAGTTCTGTTTATCCAGCAATCGATAGGGACGGCGCGCTCGTACCTCTACCTGGCCAAACCCTGCATTGATAATCCGCTGAACATATTGCTCATAGGTCAGCGCCCCCGATAAACACATCGCTCGGAGGCGATCATCTTGTTGAAGATGCTCTGGAATAGTGCGAGTGGCTATGGGGTCGCTCATCACCAGGCGACCACCTGGCTTGAGAACGCGGTAGGTTTCCTGTAATGCTCGGGTTAGGTCCTCTGGCTCAAAGATATTAAATAGGCAATTCTGAGCGACAACATCAACGGATGCATCCGGGACTGGTAGGGTGAAAGCGTCTCCTTCCCGAAGATCTACAAAGTGGGGCTCAAACCAGTCGTTATCTTGAGCCGCTAGCTCTAAATTGCGAGCTGCTGCCTGCCGCATTTCGTCTACAGGATCAACTGCAATAATGGCACCAGTATGACGAGAAAAGTAGGCAAACTGAAGTGCTTCTAGACCTCCGCCAACGCCAACGTATAGCACAGTCGGTTCCCCTGAAAGCTCGGCTGGGTGGACGGTTGTTCCACAGCCATAGTTCATTTCTTGCATCTGCAGTGGAATTTTAAGGTCTGGAAGCTGCAGGGGAGTACTTTGGACACAGCACAATCCGACATCAGGCGTTTCAGCAACTTGACTGTAAAACTCAGCAGCAGATTTAAGATAAGTCATTGGGATCTTTATGTTATGTAGATGGGCGAGGCGTTAAGCCAGATTCAACTGATTTTCGCAGCTTTAAGGACACAACGAGTGTGGCTTTTGCTGAGGCCTATGCCGATATCATCTCGGTAACCTTAATTGGATTGATAGAGAGATTAGGCCAGGAATACAGACTTAATCAGCATTTCCTTAGGTTAATACCATGAAAAGCTAGATCCCTGAATTTTCCCTGAGATTAAACCGATAGGGAGTTAAAGTCTGCTAGAGATAATTCTCCAGGGTTGATGATTGACTTCAGGGAAGACTGGAAACGTTTGCAGATATACAGAAACTAGACAAGCAATCATCAAGATTGTCTTCAGATCCTCCATCCCAGCATTAATAATGTTCTGTTAACTGTTGTCGTCACTGGCGAGCGTGAGCTATGAACATAGATCTAGATATGCAGCTCTTGGCTGAATTCGAGATTCGCCCTCCACTCAATCAGCAGCTGATTACACTGCGTTGCCAGTGTTTCCCCGACACTCAACAATCGCGCTCATACTTTAAACAATTGCCTCAACATCGATTGCTTGTCTTCCAAGATTGTCAGCTGATTGCTCATATTGGTCTGGAACATCGTGTCATTACTCTCAATGAGAAAGTACTCAGAATTTTTGGGCTGATTGATGTATTTGTGGATCCACAACATCAGGGGCAAGGTATTGCTTCAGCGATGCTCACACACCTGACAAAACTGGGCACCCAATTTTCTGTCGATTTCCTTATGGCTTTTGCGACAGATCCCCGTATCTATCAAAAGAACGGTTTTCACCTTGTCGATAATTATTTCCAATGGCTTCGCGTTGATGAGCATAAAAACTATGGAGTTGCGATCGAGCGCATTGCTGATGAGGCTTGGGTAAAGTCTTTGAGTGGTTTCCCTTGGACAAATGGTTGTGTCGATTTACTGGGTTACTTGTTTTAGCAGATACTTCCTGACTTTAAACAGTCTTGTCTAGTTTCTAAAAGCAGGGTTCTCTGGGGCAGATTTCAGCATCGTCCAGGTTGGAGGTACATGAGCTTTGCTTTGAGGGTATAGCAAGTTTGTGCCAGACTCCTCTCGGAACCCCGAAGGAAGAAGCTGCCGACTGGACATAATATTAGCCGGAATAACCTGGATAAGCTTGATTACTAAAAGTCGTTCTCCTTACCCCATCGGTCACCAAAGATTAGTGCAGAATTTGTTTCAAAGCTTGCTCCACAGTCGAGTACATAAACTCAAAGCCAGACGCTTGGGTTTGCTTAGATTGGACATTTTGCCCAGTCAGAATCACTTGAGCCGCTTCTCCCAACAATAGTTCTAGAGCAAATCCAGGAACTGGAAGCCAAGAGGGTCGATTAATTACCTTCCCTAAGGTTGAGCAAAGCTTATGCATGCGGACCGGTTCAGGTGCTGTGGCATTATATACGCCGGACATCTGGTCATCCGTCAGTGCTTTGATGAGTAGACTCACGAGATCTTCGCGGTGAATCCAAGAGAACCACTGGCGTCCCGTCCCGATCGGTCCTCCACCAAACAATTGAAACGGAGGGAGCATGCGTTCTAATGCTCCGCCGTCTCCCAAAACAATCCCAATGCGAAAAATGACGAGACGAGTTCCACCTTCTTTTACTGATTGGGCTGCAGATTCCCAGGCTTGACAAACTTGGGCTAAGAAATCACTTCCACTAGGGCTAGTTTCATCAAAAATAGCTGTCTCACTGGTTCCGTAATAACCAATAGCTGAGGCATTCACCAACACACGGGGCTTTGGATCAGCATTTGAAATAGCCTCAACAATTTTTTCTGTCCCTAATTTGCGACTCGCTATAATCTCTTGCTTGCTGTTGGTTGTCCAGCGTTCACCAAATAAAGGTTCACCTGCTAGATTAACCACACCGTCACAACCGGACAACTGAGTCTGCCAGCCTCCAGATTCTTTGGGAATGTAGGCGACTATCTTAACCTGTGGGAGATTTGCCTTGGAGAAGGTCATTTGTGCTTTCTGCACATTGCGAACTAGCGCAATGACCTCATGTCCTTCTGCCTGCAAACGCTCAACGAGTCGCTGGCCAACAAAACCCGTTGCACCTGTAACTGCTACCTTCATGCTGTCTTTTTAAACCCGATATTTTGAATTGATCATACAAAACACTGGTCATACACATGAGCAAACGCAGGAGAGTCGCTTCAATGTATTGAGATTGAAAATTGCAGTGAGCTATTTTTTTTGTTCGCAATTCTATGAATGTGTCAACCTATGTTGCGATAAATTTACGTATTTGTTATATTTGTTTACATGGACTTTTCCAAGGAATAGCCATGATTAGCACAACTGACTAAAGAGGCATCATCAATAACTTTGCTAAGGATCCTATTGCGTCTGCGGCGGAATATCCGTCTAGGGTTCAGCAGCGTCGTTACTGGGTGATGGGAGCTTTTACGGCAGTCTTTATGACTGGCGTACTGGTCATTGCATTCGCATTTAGCTAAGCCTATTTCAGGCTGAAATAACAACTTAGTCTAGCTGCTTGCCAAATACAATTTTGCTCATTAACTATAAAAAGAGGATTTTTTAAATGATTAGCACAACTGATGAACGCGGTGTTATTAATAACTTTGCTAAGGACCCCGTGACTTCTGTTGCTGAATATCCCTCTAAGGCTCAGCAGCGCCGCTACTGGATTATGGGGGCTGCCACGACGGTCATGATGGCTGGTGTTGTTGCCATTGCTTTCGCGGTTAGCTAGTGGTGGATGATCGGTTGCTTAGTTATCTGCAGAAGCTTGTGAGCATAGTCCCATGATCGTTTTGATTTCACTGGCTATTTTGGTTTGGGTTGCAGCTTCTATGTTGGTTACCCAGGCTTGTTTTCAGTGTGAACGGACGAAGCTCATTCATCTTGGTCATGTCAAGTCCGAATCCTTTGCGAGACTGGCCGCTATGATTACAGGGCGGGGTGCAGAACTTTGTCAACAATCTTCTACTAATCGGACGGATACCTAAACTTTTTTTAAATCTCCCCTGCTCTGTTTTGGTGGGGAGATAGAAAATCTATGGAATTATCGGTTCTGACTCGTTCATCTTGTTTTTAGCGCATTCCAAAGAGTAGATGAGCGGCACTGTGTGGCAAGGGCAAAATTATGAGCAGTAACAGTGCCAGGGAAGCTAATCCTAGAAGATCTCGACCATTATCCAGCTCGCTTACATCATTAAGGGCTGGTTCATCAATTGCAGGCAGACAGAAAAGTAGAATAAATGCCCACACCAGTAATAAGGGTTGAATCAAAGACAGTATAAGAACGAGAAAACGTGTGACCTGTCCAATCATGGCACCGTTCCGATGGCCAAACATGGCATGAACGATATGACCTCCATCTAGCTGACCGACAGGCATCAGGTTGAGTGCAGTGATGATCAGACCTAGCCACCCTGCGATTGCCACTGGATGCAGGTCGATCACGTTGGCCATCGTTAGGTCACCCTGAAATATTGCTTTACTGATCAAGGCAAACAGGATAGATATGCTGGGGTTAAATGCATTCATATCTAAAGGGCTAGGTTCAGCAGGCAAGCCCGTGAGAGAGGAGTGCACTAGCCCCCAAGCTAGAATGGGTAGGGTGACGACAAAACCCGCCAATGGCCCTGCAATCCCAACATCAAAGAGAGCTGTTCGGTTGGGAACGGGGGAACGCATTTGGATAAACGCTCCAAAGGTCCCGAAGGCAAAGGGGAGCGGAATAAAGTAGGGGAGTGTAGCCTTGATCTTGTAGTAGCGTGCTGCTAAGTAATGTCCAAATTCATGGACGCCCAAAATTAGCAAAATTGCGATCGCATAGGGTAAGCCCACCCA
>JAHQVZ010000073.1 GCA_019634055.1 Leptolyngbyaceae cyanobacterium MAG.088 | reverse complement strand
GCTTCGTAAATAGGTGTCTAAGGCGGATAGGGGTTCGTCTAATAACAAAATATCGGGCTCCATGGCCAGTGCCCTGGCTAAGGCTACGCGCTGCTGTTGCCCACCCGATAGCTGATGGGGATAGCGATTGCCTAGCCCCGATAGGTCCAGGGTGGTTAACCAGGTGTTTACTAAGCGTCTGCGCTGAGGCTTATTTTTGATGCCAAAGGCAATATTTTGGGCCACGGTGAGGTGAGGGAATAGGGCATAGTTTTGGAAGACAATGCCGACGTTGCGATCGCAACTCCTCACATTTACCCCATGTTTTTTATCAAACAACACCCGACCATTGAGGACAAGTCTGCCCCGCTCCGGTGTTTCCAGACCGGCTATACACCGGAGGGTCATGCTTTTACCCGCCCCCGACGCCCCCAAAATACCCAACGGTGATGCCTGGGCGGCCAAAGCCACCTCTAGCTGAAATCCAGGCAAGGTTTTGACCAGGGTGGCCTCCAGTGAGGGGGGCGGCCTGTCTGTTAGACGTAATAATTGTTCTGGCGGTGAATCTGGCGGTGAATCTGGCGGTGAATCTGGCCCAAAATAAAGCCAGTTAAACCAGGCGTTTAGCAGGGTATAGTCGCCAGCACGAGCGCTATAGGCAATTAAACCAATGCCCCCTATAGCAATGGCTACCATAATCACGACCCAGGCTGATGCCACCTCCATATTGCCAGCCTCAGCTGCAAAAAAAATAGCAATAGGCACAGTTTGAGTCACCCCAGGAATGCTGCCCCCCACCATTAGGGTGGCCCCAAACTCCCCCAAGGCCCGAGCAAAACTGAGAATAATGCCCGCCAGGAGGCCGGGCCAGGCCAGGGGCACTAACACCTGCCAAAACAATCGCCATTCTGTTGCGCCGAGGGTGCGGGCGGCACTGAGCAAGCTAGGATCAACCTGTTCAAACGCGGCTAACACTGTTTTGTACATCAACGGAAAAGCAACAACAGTAGCGGCCACGACAACTATGCCCCAGGTAAAAATGGGCGAAATACCCAGGTAGTTAAGCCATTGACCCATGGGGCTAGTGTTGCCAAACAGCAACAGCAATAGAAACCCCACTACCGTGGGCGGTAACACTAATGGCAAGGTAAAGAGACCGTCAAGAATGCCCTGTCGTTTGCGTCCCATGCCCCAACGAGCGGCAACAACACCCAGGCACAATGCTAGTAATGTAGCGACAAAGGCTGTTTTGAGGGAAATCCAGAAAGGCGTAAAATCAGTTGGCATGCCGAGGGGGTACAAGAAAACACCCTTGATTGTGACATTGCCCTATTCAAGGGGGGCAAATCCATGATCCTGAAAGATCGCAGCCGCTAACTGACTGCCCAAAAACGACATCATCGCCTCAGCCGCCGCCGACTGAGTAGTGCCCTTAACCACGGCCCCTGCATACACAATGGCCCCATGACTGGTAACCGGTGCCGTCGCCACTATCCGCACCTGCTCAGATATCAAGGCATCTGTCCCGTAGACCAGCCCCGCATCCACATTGCCTGTTTCCACATAGGCCAACACATGGCGGACATTTTTGCCAAACACCAGGGAGGGCTGCAGTTGATCAAATAAGGCCATGGATGTCAGGACTTCCCTGGCATAATGTCCTGCAGGTACACTTTCCGGCTCACCAATGGCAATTTTTTGGGCCATAGATAAATCTTGAAAATCAGTAATTGTCTGATCGTCTTTTGGCACCACCAGCACCATAGAATTCTGAACCAATGACCGGCGTGAATGGCTCAGGAGCTGCCCCTGGTCTACCAGGGTATTGATCCATTGGGGGGATGCTGACAAAAAGATATCCACTGGAGCCCCCTGGATAATTTGTTGGGCCAGGGAACCAGATGAACCAAAGTTATAGGTGATGTCTATGGTCGAATCAATGGTGCGATAGGCTGTTCGCAACTGTTCTAAAACATCCTGCATACTCGCTGCTGCAGAAATGGTGAGCCTAGCAGATATGGCCTTTCTAGACAGGCCGCAACTACCCAAGTAAAAGAGCAGCCCCCCAGCAGATCGGGATAGGAATCGTCGTCTATTGCTCCCCATTTGGCCAGGTATTTCCCTTAGGTAGACTCACTATTAGATGACTTTACGAGAATTTCATAAATTGGACAGGGTTTTTGATAACAAAAAAACGTGATAATTCAGACAATGATGACCCTATTGCCCAGAATAAAAGCCCTGTATAAACTTTCTAAGACCTGATTACAATGGGCAATGTATATATCTCCATACGTACAATTATTTGCTATGAAAAATAAGAATGCGGTTTCTAACTAGTTCACGGTAGACTCGCGGTATAGTCCATGTAAAAATTATTACTAATGAGTTCTTACAAGGAATAATCATCCCACCATGTCTGTAGAGGCCCAATCTTTAGCAAATTTAATCGTTGACGCCTTACGGAGTAAAAGAAGATTTTTCTTTGGCCTGATCAAAAGACGTCCTAATCCACAGACGCGACAAGGTATTTTGTCGGCTTCTCAGATGTATGTGGACAGGTTTAGAGAACGTCATGGCAAGCTCAAAATTTTAGGAATGAGTAAGTACGTAAGCCTTGATTCGGTTTACGTGCCTGTTCGTTTTTTGGAAGAAAGTGAAATCAATCAAACCTTGTCTATTGATGACATGGAAAAAGCTTGTCGAACTCGGAATGAGCGTAAACTACAATCACATTCATCACGTCAAAAAACAGTCATTGGCATTGCCGATGAGTATCAATATTTGTCAATTATTGGTGCTCCAGGTGTGGGGAAAACTACCCTACTTCGAAAAATTGGTTTAGAAGCCATTAGAGATGCCCATGAAAGTGAATTTCATCATCCATGTATACCTATTTGGATTGATTTGAAGAAGTTTACTGAGGGCACCGTTGGTTTCCAAAGTTATATCGTCAATGAATTAGAATTATTTGATTTTCCAGAAAGCTCTGAAATCACTGAGAAAATCCTCAAAAAGGGTCAGTTTTTAATCTTATTTGACGGGTTGGATGAAGTTTCATCGACCGTTCGTCATAAGGTTTTGGATAAAATTGAAGCCTTTGTAGAACGCCACAAAAAAAATCGCTATGTAATATCTTGCCGGGCAGCGGCCTATCGCAGCCCATCTCCTAGCTTTCGGGAAATAACGTTAGCGGGTAATGGCCATGAGCAAATTAAAAACTTCATTTATAACTGGTTTTCCTCTGGTGGAACGGGGGGAGCAGAAGCGGCTGAAAAGTGTTGGAAATCAATTCGCAAGTCAGATAATGTTGCGGTTCGAGAGCTGGCCAGAACTCCGTTGCTTTTGACTTTCTTATGTCTGGTTTACAGCCGCTCGTTCACATTCTCGGGTAACCGCAGTATTCTCTATCATGAAGGACTACGCATCCTGTTAGAGAAATGGTTTGATGAAAAGCGCGTTTCCAAAGAAAGCATCTATGAAGGTCTCCATGTGGAGCTGGAGGAAAAGTTACTGGCTGAAATTGCTTACAAGGCCTTTAGGGAAGATAAGTTACTCTTTAGTAAGGTCAATTTAGTTGAGCATATTCGAGACTTTTTGCTCAGAGAGTTGAATGCGCCGAGTAATTTGAGTGGAGAGTCGATCTTAGATGCGATCGCAATTCAGCAAGGCATTTTAGTAGAGCAATCAGAAGGCATTTATTCCTTCTCTCACCTCACATTTCAAGAATTTCTAGTCGCCAAGTACATTCACGAAAACTATAGCAACCAGGCACTATCAGAAATGGTGCGGCTATATGCCAATGACAAGCGCTGGGAAGAAGTTTTTCTGCTGATTGCTGGCCTTAAGTACGATGAGAGCAACGTCATTAACCTGTTGCTTTATCTCAACCAGGTTGCCCAAGGCTATATCAATACAGAAAAGCTCAGCTCACTATGGCTGTGGGCCGCTCAGGTGACAGCCAATGAACCCACCTCCGAGAAACTGATCGAAAAGCGAGCAAATGCCCTTTATCGTGGGTTTCACTACAGCCGCATTCTAGCTCAGAGCTCCAAACTCAAAGGAGAATTAGAAATTGTTCAGGCTCTGCTCCAGCCCTTTATCTATAATCTCAGAGCTTCTAGCGACTTAACCCTGACAACCCATTTGATCAATGCATTTCAGAGCGTTGTTTTACAAGTCAAGAAAACGGGCAAACTCAGCGATACAACTGCGAGAAAACGGGCTCAGACTGAACTCAAAAAGGCGGTGCAACTGGCTAAGCCCCTGGCAAACAAAATCCGTAAACGGGCTAGTGTTCGCAGTATGCGATACCTCAAGAGTCACGAGCAGCGGTCTTCTATCGATGAAGATTTGAGAAATAACGAGATTTTCTCAGGGTCCGATTTTCTCACACTGTTTGAGAATCTAAGTCGTCTGAGCCTAAATATACCAGGCACTCAATTTCCCAGTCACATTCACCAAAAGTTTCTAGAAGAGCTCAAGCAAGTATGTCTTGGCATTCTTAAGATAGACGAATCCTGGCTGATGCTATCTCGGGATGAAGCAAAAGCCTGCCAAGACTGCTTGTACGTGACATTACTCATGTTGAGATGTCGACAAGAAGCAAAGCGCTTACCACCTGAGCTTTGGGCATCCGTTGAAGAGCAAATCCTTTCCCTCAGTGTGGGTGGTTATCGCTCTGCTATATTAACGGCCCAAAGTTTTCTAGATCAGGTGGGCGCAACGTCAAAGCAAGAAGATGAACACAATTTACTAGTGACCGAACTGCCAGAGCAATTTGGCTTAAAACCACCCTTCTTTGTGTCTGTTGTTACAGAACAACTTACAGAGAACGCCATTAATGCCCTGCTTCAAAAAACTGACGAGGTTAGGGCCCACAATGCCAACTTGACTGGGATTATCCTGTACGAAGATTTGCCAGAACCAGCCTCTAGAAAGTTAATGGCAAATTTGAGGAGCCATCAAGATTTTAATGTTATTCCCATTGCTTTAGCAGAAGTGGAAAACGTTATATCTGATGCCGACAGCTGTAAAGAGGTTTTAAGTAACCATACTAGTCAATATAACGAAACCACCGATTTCTTTAAGGGTAAAAAGTCTATTCGTGACAAGCTGCTATTTTTTGGTCGCACAACGCTATTGACAGAATTAGCAGATGACTTAAGAAACAACCAAAGCGTAGGTCTTTTTGGATTACGAAAATCAGGCAAATCATCAGTCATACATCAACTGTCACTGATGTTTCGCGATAGTGCCCTAATTTATACAGACTTGCAAAAGTATAGCGACATTGGCTATGGCTTTGAGCTACTCGATGATATTCTTCAAAACCTCTATTCTTTAGCCAAGAATAGAAATCCTTTATTGGAAAAGCCCCCCCTCCTTTCTGAAAGGGGTGAATCGATCCAAGAGGCCTCACGTGAGTTCCAACAGCATTTTAAGAAACTTGCTAAGGATCTTGAAGGCGTAGGCTATGAGATGCCGATTCTATGTTGCTTGGATAACCTAGATAGAATCTTTCCAAGGTCTAACGAGACGTTTGAAGAGAAAGCTGAAGAGTTTAACTTTGTATTTAGCTCATTAAGGGCGTTAAGCCAAAAAGAGCAGCTTGTCTCTTTGGTAGTAACGGCTGTGCGACCTCAATGTAATCGCATCAAGCAATGGAATTTCTCTGAAACAGCCAAAAATCCATTACATCGATTTTTTAAGGAATTTTTCTTAAAGCCGTTTTCTATTGAAGAATCGGCATCACTTGTCAATGGAATTGGGAGTTTGATGAATTGGGAGTTTGATCACCAGACAGTACAGGCGGTTCATCGGCTTAGTGGTGGGCATCCATTTTTGCTGAGAAAGATTGCAGGTTTCTTAGTGAGAAAAGCTAAAGCGCAACCTGAAGTAAATACAACGGAACAAATAACCTATGTATTTTCTCAAATGCATTTGAGAAAAGTTTTCCGAGATCAGCCGTTAAAAGCGTATGTCGAGCATGGCATTATTGGCGAACTCAGGGCTTATAAATCAAAACCCAGGGTACATCATGTATTGAATGCGCTGAGTATAATGACAGCGGCATCTAACAATATGGATGGATGGCTCCGGGCAAGAACATTGCTAAGATTCCTGGCTAAGAAATTAAATATTTCAGAGATTCAATGTTTAGATGCAGTGCACGTACTGCAAAATTTTGGCATTATCGAGCAGACAGAGCATCCAGATGGATATGACTGTTATCGAATTCGGATATTGTTATTACATCAGTGGTTCCAAATGTTGCGGAAGTCGAAAAGCGCTTAGGCAACTACCAGACAGGAGACCCAGAAAGCGATGGGCGCTAGACAGTGGTTAATAACCTATTACGACAATAACCATTCAACAAGTTATTGCTCTGTAGATGATGGGCTCCAGTGATCATCGGTAACAAAGCTTACCTGACGAATTAAGTCTGGTAGCGTACTTAATGACCTTACTAAACAGAATCCAAAAATAACTGCCATCTGCCAGGTTAGGATGGCTGAAACCCCATTAGTAAGAGCCAACATCGCCATCAAAAAGCTTAGGGTGACCAATCGTAATATGGCATGGGGCACCTCCTTCATTTTACCCTGATAGCGATATACCAAATAACGGATCCAGCTAGTAAGGGTTTGGGCAGATAAAAGCACGCCCCCTGCCGGACTGATAGCAGTCAAGATAGCAAATGCTGGAAGACGGCTATACTGCAGCAAAAGATAGGGCCACACCCGAGACCGTTTATCAATGTGGTTGAACAACCAATAAACCAGCCGCGTTATCACTAAAAGAATTGCCCAACAGAATCCTAGCCATAATGTATGGTACAAAAGGTCAATATTTAAGAGTAAATCTGGCTGGGCTGCCCATTGCAGCAAGTATAAACCGGGTACTGCCGATAAACTAGCCCAAACCCATGGCTCGATCATAGGAGCCTTTGGCCGGTTCAAAAAATTCTCTTTAAGATTAGGGTGTTTTTCATAATGCTCGGCAACATAGTCGTTTTCATAATAACCAAGCTCATAAATACACCAAAATGATACAACTAAAAATAAAAGACCAGCTGCATGCAAAATCGGCTTAGGAGAAATCCAACTTAGGGCCAAAACTAACATTAGCCACTGATCCATCAAGATGCCATGGAGTAAGTAAATAGGACTATGCTTGAATTTGCTGGTATAGAGCAATGGTGTATAAGCAGCCGTCATAGCCTGCTTAAATTTGGCATTTGGCCATTGGATCAGATATGGATACTTTGCAACTTGAAGTAACTTTATGTCATTGAGAGAGTCTGTGATGACTATGGAGTTAACAACTTTATTAGTCCCTAGGGACTCATTTAGGCGATTGGCTTTACCTTTAAGACGGTCAATAACGCCTAGCCATAGTCGACAGGCATAAAGTTCTGTTTTGGCTATTGGTATATGGCGCAAAATAGGTGCCACAATCGGGTAAAAGCCATCAGTAGCGACAAACACTCTTAAATTAGGGTTATCGCATAGAGCGGCTGTCAATGGTTGATTTTTCTGAGTCTGGGCTAGTTTCTTAGCATGCCAGGGCCAAACCAACAATGTCCATGGAAATAGGATTGTTGCTAATAAGACACGAATCCAGTCCCTAGAGATATCACCTTTAAATCGACCTGGCAACCAATTCCAAGGCTTTAAATAGTCGAGTAAGTTTAAGAAAAATACGCCAACTGTTCTAGGTTGTAGCGTATCTAGATATTCTTCTGTAGAATTACGTAATAGTAGTGTTTCATCAAAATCTACTAAAACATCTGTAGATGTTTTAGCGTTATCCAATTGGATAAATAGGTCAGCAATAGACGTGTGAATATCCTCGTGTTTTCGTTGGATATTGTTTGGTATGGATTGAATACTCTGCAGCATAGTAAGCTCTATCGATATAGGGGAATAGCTATATCACTAAGAAATCTCGTTATAGTTTGAAAAAACAGATGAAATTTGCTTAAAAATCCTGTTAAAAGATGCAATTATTCATTGAGCAATTGTTTTGCAAACGTCTCAATTTTGACCGTTATTGTATCTGCCAGGTTAGTTAAGACAATAGATATCCCTGAAAACGAATTACAGCAGTTAGTTTGGCCCACAATCAACATTTATATAGCCTCTCCTTTAGAGATATGCATCTGTCGATTGCTATTCGGGTAGATGTGTTATCTATTCAGATGTTTAGATATCAATGCCAGACGTTTCTTGTGAAGTTTCATACAATAGAACATCATATTGGTTAGCTATATACCAAACTTTCTTTATAAAACAGTTTCAGGTTGTTTTATATAGTGTTACCCCTATATCGCTTTAGGTATACGCTAACCCTTACAAAGTAACAAAGGCAACGCAAATTGCGTTGCCCCGTAGCCGGTTATTGGGTGTAATTACGTAAAGTCAACGAGATTTTTATTCGATGAAACCCAGGCTCCTATTTTATGTCCATTGGGTTGAAGGTCAATCGAGCCAGCTGATAAGTACCGACTGTTTGCAGAATCTCCCCTGACTGGCTCACATTGATGGCCGTTGAAATTTCATCAGGATGACCGACAACTAACGCTTGACCTGTGGCCCTTAGCTTGTCTGAATCAGGATTATAGATATACAACACAGGGCGCTGGGTATAGAACACCAGACTCGGCTTCATAAAACCAACCATGGCAACGGTTTCATCTGGCCGCTGTGCTGTCTGAATAGTTTTAGCAAGTTGTCGTAAAGGAAGTTGTCGTTGGCTATCAGCAATGGTTGCTACGGGCAAAATTGATACCAGGGTAAACATCGCAAAGGCAATAAAGCTAACACCCCACATCCAGCGGCTTTGCCGCATCACCAACAATCCTAAGCCTGCTAATGTGGCTAACCCCCAAACAATTGAGCCATACAGCATGGCTTGGGAATTGCGCACTAACTCTGGGAAATTGGGCATGACTGGATCGCCTCCAATCCAGTTTGGCGTTAGGTAAGCAGCCACCGATAGCAGCGCAAAAAACACAACGCTTAGCGCAGCGCTAAGCCAAGTACCTCGCTGCGGTGGCCCAGCCCACATAAGCCCAACCATGATGGCGGCGGCTGGCATCAGTGGTAATACATAGCTCGGTAGTTTGGTGACTGCAGCTGTAAAAAAACAGAAGATGGCTAGAAACCAAATTAGCGCAAACAGTCCTAATTGTTTTTCGCGTGGTTGACGTCGCCAGTAACCAAAAGCCCAGGGTCGCAGCCTTGCCATGGCAAAGGGTAAGCCTGGTGACCAGGGTAAAAAGCCGATAGCAACCACAGCAAAGTAAAAGTACCAGGGGGCGGCATGACCGTTAACAACTTCGGTAAACCGCTCGTAGTTGTGATAGCCAAAAAAGCTGTCGATATAGGTTTGGCCATGGATAGCGATGACGGCAATAAACCAGGGCACCGTTAATAGCAGTATTAGTAAACTGCCTCGTAGTAGCTTTATTTCCTTAAGTAGATTGCGAATCTGCCCCAGGTAGGCCATAAATGCAAATACCACTAATCCTGGAATGACGGCCCCCACCGGGCCTTTATCTAACACGGCCAGGGCAACAAAGGTATAAAAACCGTAGTACCAGCTGGATTTGCCCCCTTGGGCATAGCCCCAGAAAAAACAGAGTAGTGCTGCTCCCATACAGCCAGACAGCAGCATATCTGAGACGCCTGTGCGAGCCCATACCAGGGTCTCTGGATGCAGAGCCATGGCCACTGCCCCCACTAGGGCTGCCAGGGTAAAAGCTTGGTGTTTGTCTGGAAGAGTAGTGACTGGTTCCCCATGGGAATGCCCATACCGTTGCAGGGTGTAAAAGCTAAACCCTGCCAGACCAGCGGCAGCTAGGGCCGATGGTAATCGCACACCCCATTCGCTAACACCTAATAGGTGGAATCCTAAGGCCATTCCCCAGTAGACCAAGGGTGGTTTATCAAACCGGGTTTCACCATTGAAATAGGGGGTAATCCAGTTGCCAGTCTCGTACATCTGACGTGAGGCTTCGGCAAATAGAGGTTCAGTTTCATCCACCAGGCCAATACTGCCCAGCTGCCAGAAAAAAGCGATAAATAGGGTTACAACTACAGTAACTATGGCAACCCAACGGGCAGATGAGTGGGATGAAGCTGACCCCATTGCGATCGCACCTCCAGCAAACGGCGTTTCCGCCCTAGTTTACTGTGCAACGGTCGTCTCCACAGCAGCAATGGTCCGAGGCCAGTAGCGCCCCATCAAACCATAGCTAATCAGTCCTAAGGATTCTCGCATAGCCAGCAATCGCCGATGACGCAGGCCAATGTTTCTGGGTAAAGGACTTGGATAGGGAATAACCTCAAAGCCAAGACTACGAAAAACAAGTTGAGACCGTAGCAAATGGGCCGGATCACTAATCAAAATAATCGACTTTACTCCATCGGGCAGTAACAACTGCGCGGTATACTGCGCATTCTGCTCAGTTGTATGTGAGCAACTTTCACCAGATATTTTGCTAGGCGGTATTCCTAGCTGATTAAGCATAATAGCCATCCCATAAGAATCACCATAGCCACTCAAAAATACTCGAGGTGATCGATCGCCCGATATTAAATAGGCTGCTTCAGCTACCCGGTTCGTCCTCAATAGTTTGCCACGACCAAGCACAACTACAGCGTCAGCTGTTTGGCCTTCATACGTTGGCAAAAACTGAGTCAGTAGGGGTTCCCCAATAAGCAGTGGTGAAATGCTAAGAAAAAAAGCGACAGGAAATCCCCAGATCCAAAGACGTTTGATAGATCGGCCTCGTCCCAGCAGAGTAAAGCCACGCATTAGCAGACCGCTGACGATTAAAAAACTGACGATTAACAGTCCTCCAAGCACCAGAAAATTTAGAGAGGAACGCCTCAACCAGTCAAAAAATGAATGACTAAACTGAATCCAGTGAATAACAGGAACGTCTGTTTGACAAACATTCAGAATCGTTTCAAGGTTCATGCGTGACTAACAGGGAGGCTAAATAAAAATAAAATGTCTGGCTATAGTCTGTCGAAATTTATTGAATTACTCGGTGATAGATATCAACTTCCCGCTTATGTTCTAACCTACATACTATAATAAATAGTTTTTATTGTTATCACATCTATGATCAGAATTATATAAAAGCCATAATTGCCTCAGCCGTATTCCTTGGCTTCTCTAAATGAGGAACATGGCCACAGTCGGCAATCCACACTAACTGACTATTGGTAATCGTTTGCTCAAAACGTTTAGCATCTTTGGTCCCTAAAATTTTATCCCGTTCCCCCCAAACGATTAGGGTTGGTAGCTTAATTTCCTGAATACGGTTGCTTAGAAAATTATAACCACCGCTTTTGGTAAAGGCGATAAG
>JAHQVZ010000072.1 GCA_019634055.1 Leptolyngbyaceae cyanobacterium MAG.088 | reverse complement strand
CATCAAACGACCAACGGCAACTAAACGGTTAGGTCAGCTTTTAGCTGGTGAAATCCACTACGCAGATTTAGCCAATCGAGTGATCAAACGCCTCAGTAATAGCTTTCTACCCGGCAGAGAGACCTAAGTATTTTTTTTCAACGGGAATGGTTATTTTTACGGATTTAGAGAAATGATAATTATTCATGGTAGAAAATAAAAAATAACTTTAAAAGAAACATTCACAAGCAGATTTTTGAAATGGTATAGGAAGATGCAAACTTTATAAAAAAAATCTTTAGATTGCTAATGTTCAGAATGTTTTGTCTAAATGTATTCTTCACAAGATTGATAACTTTTATATTTTAAATTTCCACTATTTTTGACACATTTACTCGATACAAAAATGTCTAAAAATACGGTAGGGTAGGGGTCTGGCAAAGACGGGGATCGCCTGTTAAAAGGGCGATCCCCGTTGTTTTTGTAACTTTTGACACATTGTCACTAATAGTAAGTGCTTGCCATAATTAAGACCTGACAATTTTCTTAAATAAGTTTATGAATACTGTGATTCAAACTATTCATTGTCCCAACTGTGGTCAATCAGCTGAGCGGCATTATTTAAATGATCAGCAGCTAACTCGTACTCAGTGCTCGGGTTGTGATTACTTAATGATTGTTTGTCAAAAAACTGGAAAAGTTATCGAGGCTTATGCGCCAGGGATTGCTTCAGTAATGGCTAGCTCACATTCGGTGAGATAAATGTTTGGAAACCACCATAAAGAACTGAAGAATAGATTCTCTATGATGGAATTAGGCTAAATTTCAACCTTGGATGCACGTAACTGGCCACAAGCCGCATCTTTTTCTAGCCCCCGCGAATAGCGAACACTTACTGCTATGCCCGATGCTTTTAAGTGGTCAGTAAATTGGTTGACGCGTTTACGTGAAGGACGCTGGTAGTCTACTTCATCAATAGGATTGTAGGGAATTAAGTTGACATGGCTTTGAAAACCACGCAATAACTGAGCCAACTCACCAGCATGTTCTTCACAGTCGTTTAAGCCTGATAGCAAAATATATTCGAACGTGACACGACGCCCTGTAACAGCGACATATTCACGGCATTCATCCAGTAAGTCTGCGAGGGGATATTGTTGTGCACTGGGAATTAACTGTGTCCGTAAGGCCTGATTAGATGCATGGAGGCTGACAGCTAAGGTTACCTGCAGCTGATGCTGAGCAAGTCGACGAATTTTCCCTGGAATCCCTACTGTGGAAATGGTGATGCTGCGCTGACCAATGCCGATATCCTGGTTGAGGCATCTTACTGCTGATACCACATTTTGAACATTGATCAATGGTTCTCCCATGCCCATAAAAACAATGTTGCTAACCCGTTGGTCAAAGGCCGTTTGTACCGTCAGTACCTGATCAACAATTTCGTGAACAGCTAAATTACGAATAAACCCGCCTTTACCCGTCGCACAGAAATCGCAGGCCATAGGGCATCCTACCTGGGATGATACACATACGGTTAGACGTTTTTCCGTAGGCATACCAACGGTTTCAATAATTTGCCCATCGTCTAAACGCAATAAAAATTTAGCTGTTTGATCTGCAGCGATGGAACGATGGTGAATCTCTGAACGCCCAACCGAAACCTCGGCCATGTCCTGGCGCCAGGCTTTCGGAAAAACCGTAATATCTGTTAGTGAACGAACACCTTTGTCATATATCCACTGGTGTAGTTGCTTGCCTCGATAAGCTGGCTGTCCTTGATGCTTAACCCACTCAGTCAGCTCAGTCTGGTTCCTCCCTAAAAGAGGGCGCTGAGGTGATGCATTGGTTCGAGAACCCTCTAAGGTAGCTACCATGATTAACGCGAATGAAAAGCAGTCCAGGTTAATTTGCTGGAACTACATCTTAGAAGATTTGGGCTGAAGATCAGTAGTCCTTCAAATTCAAAGGTTTAGGAGAAGCAAGTAAAGGGTAGAGAGTGGATAGTGCAAGTAGGAGCTATGCCGGGACTATTAAAAAATCACTCTTTACGTTTGCCCCTTTTTTCAGTTGCTTCTCTTTCGATAAGGCAACTAGTAGACTGTCAATCAAGTATTTTTGGGTCAAAACTCGCTTGGCAAAATAGCTTTCACCCTTGCAGCGTCACTCACGACTCACTGTCTCAACCCGAATTTTTAAAGTTGACGGACCACTAGTATTGCGTCAAGTTTTAATTTTCGGATAAAGGTGTTTCTTAGCAATGCAGCTTTCATACTTGAAACACCATTCACTATGCACCACTCACTATTCACGGTCCTAATCCGAATATTTAAGTTTGACAGTCTACTAGTCTCTGACTCAAAACTAAGTCCTAATTATTGGTTTCAGGATTTTCGTTGATTAGGTCTACCAATCCTTCGGTCAAGGCTCTGGGATCCATAAAGACCACCTTTGAATTATCGCTCTCACCCAGTTTTTGATTGGCATCGACATAGCGCTGAGCGATCAAAAACTTCATGATGTCACCCTGACTAAGTTGGCCATCAAACGCTTGAGAGATCAATCGCATTGATTGCACATTACCTTCGGCTTCAAGAATCGCGGCCTCCTTTAGACCTTCGGCTTTTGTAATCGCAGCTCGTTTGGCAATTTCTGCTGCCTGCTCTAGCCGCATGGATTCTTCTACTTCGGATGGAATTTTAATCTCTTGAACTTCTACTCGATTTACCTTGACTCCCCATGGCTCGGTGGCTTCATCTAACACATCAAGCAAAGCCTTGTTGATAGCTTCTCTGGAGGAAAAGGTTTCTTGGAGGTCCATTTTACCAATTTCAGATCGTAGCGTTGTCACTACCAACTCTTGAATAGCCGTCTCTACATCCTCAATGGCATAGTAGGTTTTCTCAAGGTCTAGAATTCGCCAATAAATAACAGCATCTATTTCAACATTGACGTTATCTCGAGTCGTGCCACTTCTGGGCTCAATATCTAAAATTTGCTCCCGTAGGGTATCTTCAATAACTAGAGAATCGAGTAGGGGCACAATGAAATTAACCCCCGGTTCTAACGTAGAACGATAACGCCCCAGCCGCTCTATCAAAGCAGCATTGCCTTCTTTGACAACTCTGACAGAACCAACGGAGTAGCCAATAATCATTAATGAGAGGATGGCAAGAATAGAAGAGCCCATGGGAAACCGAAGTGTTAGCGCAATGGAATTAATGTGCTAATGGATAACACATCTTTTGAGATTCTGTCTAGCGTACGATGTGGAAATTGGGCTACGCTGCTCTCCGTATTAAGTCATTAAGTCAGTTATCGAAAGGGCACTAATCACAACAATCTTTATGCCAGAAAAATTAATAGTGCAGCCTATGCAATATCTCGTTTCTAAAACTCGTTGGTTAGGAGCCGTGGCCCTAGGGCTAGGTCTGTGGGGAATGTATGGGTTGGGAGCCATGGCCCAACGTAGTCACAGTGGATGCTATGTCGAAGATGAGAATGGCGAAGTGTATGATCTGAGTGCGCTTTGTGTAGTGCCTGAAGAACAAGAACAAACCGTTGAACCCGTTTTGCAAACTGGGGATGTGCAAGTAACACTCCGTTGGAACACTAGCGATGATTTAGATTTAATCGTTGTAGACCCGGCTGGGAGTGTTGTGGATTTTGGGTCTCCTACCTCTCCTTCGGGGGGGCAGCTGGATGTAGATGCCAATGGCTTTTGCCAAACTCAGAATTTTACTCCGGTTGAAAATATTTTTTGGCCAACGGGAGCTGCCCCCGATGGTGAGTATTTGGCCTACGTTACTTTGGCCATACCCTGTAGTTTAGAAGAGTTGGCTAGTGCCGATGCTGCAGCTGCTAATACAGCCTATGGGGCGTTGGAAGTCCCTTATACGTTGACGATATTGAATGAAGGTGAAACGACAACCTATGAAGGTATTAGCAAGCCAGAAGAATTTGGGGTGGATTATCCTTTTCAGGTAGGTCCATCAAACGAAGAGTCTAACTCTCCCTCGCCTGAAATAGAGGAGCCTAAGGATGACTTGGAGCTACCTGACTTTGGGTTGCCGGATGTGTAGGACTGGCGATAGGCTTGAGCTTTCTAACGACGGCGACTTTGGTTGAAAGGGCTTTGCCCTCTGGGAAACAATCCTAGTAGTGGGCCCAGAATCACACCAAACACGAATCCACCGGCATGGGCCCAATAGGCTACACCGCCTGAGCCCATATCTGCATTGGCCCCTAAACTGGCAACGCTATAGAAAGCCTGCTGTACAAACCACCATCCTAGAAAAAATATGGCTGGGATGCGAATAGTTGTGAAAATAAAGAACAAGGGTAACAGGGTTAAAATCTGAGCCTTGGGAAAACGAATGATGTAGGCACCCATGACACCTGCGATCGCACCACTTGCCCCTAGTGTAGGCACGGCCGATTCCGGCGAAAAAATCCACTGGGCTAAGCCAGCCAATGCCCCACAGGCCAAATAAAATAAAATGAATCGGCTGTGTCCCAGTTGGTCTTCAATGTTATTGCCAAAAATCCAGAGGTAGAGCATGTTGCCGCCTAAATGGGCAAAGCCACCGTGGAGAAACTGGGAGCTAATTAAGGTAAACCACTCACCGATAGGATTTAGAGCCTGACCACCAAAGCTATCTGTGAGTTCAGCGGGGACAATGGCCCACACATTGAAAAACTGATTGAGTGCCTCTTCCCCTGACCCTTGAAGAGAGAGTTCGTATACAAAAATCAACACATTGAGAATAATCAACACAAATACCACATAGGGTCTTGTGCTGGTTGGGTTATTGTCGTTTAAAGGAACCACAGAGCATTAGATAGGCTGGCTACTTAACTATTGTCGGTGATGAGTTTTAAGTTTTAAATTTTGAATTTTAAGTTTTAAGGGTTTGCTACGCGGCCTTGGGTTCACTGGGTTTGCCGCCCCAAACCGCTTTAATCGTGTCTAAGAATGCAAACACAGAAGGGGGCTGCAGGGCATCAACCATAGTAACCACACCAATTACCCGTTCAAATGGTTCTGGCGGCTGAGCAACTGTAATATCGTCGGGTATGGGTTCAGCCGCTAATCGGGCCATAATCGTTGCCCCTAAGCCTTGGCGGACCATACTAACAATGGTGGAATCTTCCCGTACATCGTAGGCAACGTTAATCGGCTGGTTATTTCGAGTTAAATATTGCTCAATATTGTAGCGACAGCCATCCCCTGGCAATGTTTGTATCAAGGGGTAGTTAAATAACTGCTCCCAGGTCAGCTGAGCATCGATCGGTTTAGCCGCAGGCGGTAACAATACTACATAGTCATCCCGCAATAGTTCCCATGCTTCAAACTCGGCACTGGTGGGTAAATAGCTAAAGCCAATATCGATGCGGCCCTGACGGAGATAATCTTCCACGTGGTGGTAGTGGCTAAATTCATCGATTGTCACACTAATGCCAGGGTATTGCTGACGGAAACGCTCAATCACAGCAGGCAAAATATGGGTGGCTACACTGCGAAAGCCGCCCAAACGAACCTGACCCGATTGCAGACCCTTTGCTAGCTGGGCTTGCTGGCAGATTTTTTCCAGGCGTTCCATCACCTGTTCAGCTTCGGCGGTAACGGCTTCACCCACTGGCGTGAGTACCGCGCCTTGGCGACCTCGGTTAAGTAGGATCACACCCAGCTCAGTTTCTAGGGTGGCGATCGCATGGCTTACCGCCGACTGAGATAGGTCTAACTGCAATGCTGCGTCACTAAAGGTACCGGACTTAGCAATAGCGACCAGTGCCCTGAGTTGGGAAAGTTTAAGTCGATTGGGATTGCTCTCGGTCATGGAGCCCCTGAGAATTGGATGGATGCGATCTATGTCTACTTATCTGTATCTATTTAGATATTGCCTTAGGGTGCTAAATAAAATCGATTAAATCCATCTATACCTTTCATACAACCTTTGCAACAGACTACTTGATTTGTTTAGTTGGTAACCCATAAACTTAGAAACTGGGCCGTCAGAAATATGAAAAGCGATGGGTCTAATCAGCATTCGTCCCGAGGGGTTGTACTGTGAACCTGGTAATTTTTATATCGATCCCTGGCGCTCAGTCGAGACAGCGCTGATTACCCATGCCCATTCTGACCATGCGCGCGCTGGTTCAGTTCGATATTATGCGATCGCAACCTCAGAAGGCATTCTCCGCAAACGCCTGGGCAAAGACATTCAACTAACGCCCACACAGTATGGCGACAAAATTAAGCTGGGCAATACCTGGGTTTCTTTTCACTCCGCCGGCCATGTGCTCGGGTCAGCCCAGATTCGAGTCGAACACAAAGACGACGTTTGGGTGATTTCAGGCGACTATAAGCGTTGTGCCGACCCTACCTGTGAACCGTTCGAAGTGGTGGAATGCGACACTTACATCACAGAAGCCACCTTTGGCTTACCTATCTATCGTTGGCAATCAGGTAAAAAAACAGCTGAACAAATTTATCGCTGGTGGCAAAACGATTTAGAACGTCCATCTCTGTTGTTTTGTTATTCCTTTGGCAAAGCTCAGCGGGTCCTCGCAGAGCTAACCCAGTTCACTGACAAGACAGTTTATGTGCATGGGGCAGTGCAGGTTCTAACAGATATTTATCGAGAAGTGGGCGTACAGATGCTGCCTACGATCACCACCAGTCAAACAGAAAAATCCTATACGTTTCAGGGAGATCTGGTCATTGCCCCGCCATCAGGTCATCGATCCTCCTGGATGAAGCGCTTTAAGCACCCCCAAACCGCCTTTGCCTCTGGGTGGATGGCAGTAAGAGGGGCTCGGCGGCGTCGAGGTTATGAGCGAGGGTTTGTGCTTTCAGATCATGCTGACTGGCCCAGCTTAATTAAAACCATCAAGGAAACCAAAGCCACAACTGTTTATGTCACCCATGGCCAAAACGACATCCTGTCACGGTATTTGACAGACCATTTAAACATTACTGCAATGCCATTAGATACGCTCTTTGAAGGGGAGATCGATAATTAAATATGGCTTCTTGCCGACTGATATAGACACTCTCATTTATAGGTAGATTTTCAACATCAACGACCATAAACTTTGTAGAAAAGTGCAAAGTCTATGGCTGTTTTCAGTAACGAAATTGCAGAATTTGATTATTGTCAAAAAGGCTACTAAAAAATTAGTGTGTAAACACTATGAGACAGAGCTTTCAAATACTTGAAGTGTTCTGTTATCGGTACTAACGATATACCTAAATAACCTTGTGCATCTAAAAAGCAAAAATAGGTCAAACATCAGGGGCATCTGACCGTTAATGCTTTAGCATCTACAACAGCCATAGAATAGTGAACATGAACCATGGGCCCCATATCTGACGAAGCATCTACCGGTAACATCCTGATAGTTGACGATCACCAAGTCGTCCTGAGTGGCACCATCGACATCCTGCGTCAGCACTACCCCACTTACGAGCTGCTGACAGCAAAAACCTCCCAGGAAGCGCTTGAGAAATTTGCCAACTACCCTCTTGATCTAGCCATTTTAGACCTGTCTATTCCTGAGGTATTACACCAGGATGCAAAGGTTGAAACCGGCATCGAGCTGCTTCGGCAAGTGATGAAGCATTATCCCGAGCAAAATATTGCTATCCAAAGCACCTACATTAAGGCTCTAGTCCGAGTCAGATCAGAAATCGACAGTCATCAGGGTGGATTTACCATCGTCGATAAAAGTATGTCCAGTCAGGACATTTTTCAGCGCGTTGATGGTGCCCTCAAAGGATTTAGCCATACCCGAGGCATCAAAGCCTTACAGGCGGGCATTGAACTTAAACCTGAGTGGCTAGACGTGTTGACCCTGGCATTTCATGAAGGGCTACAAGATAAAGCCATTGCCCAAGAACTGAACGTACAACCCAGCACAATTCGTCACTACTGGAACAAACTCTACGATGTTCTAGAAATTGACCCCGAACTAGATAAAAAAGAAGGGAAAAACCTGCGCAGTCTGACCGAAATCCGTGCCCGTGAGCGAGGCCTGCTGGACTAATGGAGGAACAAAGCCGCTGGGATCAAGTTTTAGGGACTCTCAGAACAGGCCTTTGGGGCGTTGGCATTATTCTCACAGTTTTGGGTGCTCGTTCCTTAGGAGCATTTAATGCCCTAGAACTGATGGTGTTAGATCGTTTTTTAGCATTCAGTACTCAGCTATCGATCGAAGTGCCTGATGAAAACATCACAATTGTTCAGATCGATCCCCCTTATCTTGAAGGCTCTGAAGAAAAGGGGTACACCATTCCAGCTGACTCTCTTGCAAGTATTTTAGAAACTATTTTTGCAAGTAAACCCACTGTAATAGGTACAGATATTGCTTCCCATCGAATCACAGGCGATAACCAAAGCAAAATTTTATCTGTTATTGATCAACATCCGAATCTGATCATAGGTTTATCGAATGAAGCAGAGCCGTTATTAAAGCTTTCTGATAGTCAACGAACTAACCAGGTTGGGTTTAACGACCTTTTTCTTGATCAAGACGGTATTGTTCGTCGAGCACGTCTAGGATTTTCTCCTACGGGAAAATCAAACGACTATCAATTATCATTTGCAGTTCAAGTAATCAAAGAACACTTTAAAAATGCCAACTCAACTAGTGGAGCTATTGAGTTAGAAAACGGAGAAGAAGATTTGGAAACGATGCGCTTTGGATCAGTTGAAATACCAAGAGTCAAAAGTACTTATGGATATGCTGAAAAACAACTAAATGGTGTACAAACCCTAATTAACTATAGAGGAAATTCAGAACCCTTTAGAGTTACTGATGCTAGCAAAATATTAGAATCAGAAACCATAAGAAATGAGCTGATTAAAGATAACATAGTTATCCTTAGTTTAGCTAGCTCGTCGCGAGAATTTGTTATCCCACTTACTAGAATATTCGATAGTAACTTAAATGATTCTAAATTAGGTTCTAAATTAGGTAGTGGCATCGAAATTCAGGCACATATTATCAGCCAAATAGTTCAAGCAGTAGAAGATAGCAGGCCACTTATTTGGACTAATAAAACTGTTCAATATACATTTTTTATAGTCGTATCATTTCTTGGTATTGGATGTAGCAGATTTTCAAAAAATATACTTAATAGCTTTTTGGCCCTACTTGTAATAATAATTACTAGCATTGTTGTTAGCTACTTTGTATTGTTGCAAATGGGGATTTGGTTTCCCCTTGCTGTTACGCTCGTCTCTACAACGGCCAATGGCTTGATTTATATCAACTATTCCCAGAATAAACAACGCTGGGAAAGGCTAATTGGTCAACGAGATATTGCGCTCGAAAAGGAACGTCAGCTGTCTGATGCATTAGCGTCTCAGCGAAAAAAAACTATTGAGAATGTGTTTGATTCTATTCACAATGGCCCTTTACAGACATTGGCAAATTTACTGCGTCGAACGCGTGATGAGACCATCGGTCTGCCTGATATTTGTTTAAGCCTGGAAGATCTCAATCGTGAAATTAGGTATATTGGCGATTCTATTAGACAAGATGCTAGTGATGAAAAACATAGTCTTGATGTTAGTTATGCAGGCACTAAGTTTGACTTAGATATTCCCCTTCAAGAATTATTTCAAGAAGTATATGATGCCATGCTTTCAAGACCATTGATGGGGTTTTCTAGGCTTAAGTTCACTATCATATCGTTTGACCCAATCGAATCCGAAAAGATAAGTATCGAAGTTAAACGAAAACTATGTAGATTCCTAGAAGAAGCATTAGGGAATGTTGGGAAGCATGCTGTTGGGGCTACGAGGCTTGTGGTAACAGGGAAACATAAGGATAATAGCTATGAACTTACTATTGCTGATAATGGACCAGGGTTTAAGCCTGATGAAGTAGAAACTGGAGAAGGTACACGAATAGGAGATGAAGTGTCTAAATTGACTCGTGGAAATTTTATTCATAAGCCTAACAAACCTAAGGGTTTCTTCTGTCAATTAACGTTTCCAATGCCGACCTAAATAAGTTAAAAAATACGACATTTAACCCATTCTTTTATTTTGGATTCGTTATATAAAGAGTTAAGGGATTAAAGGTTATTTACTAGCCATTTAAATCTCAAAAAATACAAAATATTGTAGACATCAGAAAGCATCTAAAAAAGTAGAAAGCGTTTCCTTAGGAGGTGATTAAAACGATTACACTAAGCATGTCAAAACATCTATTGCTACCTCTAGTGATAGCCGTATTAGTTTCATTACCACTCATTTCTATGATGGGTAACTCTGCTAGAGCGGACTTTACGCCACCAACTGATTCAGGGCAACCCAGTGATGATGATGGAAGTGCAAGTTCTAGCTATTAAGATTGTTCTAACAGAAATGATTTAGATCACATAGGCGCGGTGATTCGACGGAGAATTACTGCGCTTTCTTAGTAAAGTCAACTGCGCTTTGTAGAAAAGTGGAAAGGTCTTTAAAGAGAAGATGTAGTACGTCTGCAGAAAAGAGAACGAGAATCTGCAGAAAAGCAAATTGTTTTGATAAAGAGCCTTCGGTATTCTGTAATTGTTCGATAAACATCAGTGAATCAGCTTATTTTTTTGCT
>JAHQVZ010000071.1 GCA_019634055.1 Leptolyngbyaceae cyanobacterium MAG.088 | reverse complement strand
GCACCCTACGGCACCTAACCTTTGAGCAGCGTCAAAACCTGTTGCGCTTTAACAATGTGTCCCTGCTCAAATAACACATCCGCCAACGCATGATACGTGCCAGACACCTTCTCTGTATAAGACCTAAGCAATACCTGGTCCGTAAACTCCTGACGAATCTCTTCTTGTACCCTAACCGCTTGAGTCAAAAAAACAATAGCCAGTTCCGGCTGTTCCTGCACCTTAAACAACAACCCCAAATTTCTTAGCGTATTTTCCTCTCCCCTGCGATCGCCAATTTCGCGAGAGAGCGCCAGCCGCTCTTCATACAGCTCCACCGCCTGCTCATACTGCTCTAAATGACGATACACCACGCCCAAATTCCCCAGAGCATTACTTTCCCCCTGGCGGTCATCAATCTCACGCGCAATTACCAACTGTTGCTCATACAGCTCAATCGCACGCTGAGGCTGCTCTAGCGTCAGATAAACATTACCCAAATTCCCCAGGGTATTACTTTCCCCCTGAAGATCGTCAATATCGCGCGTAATCGCAAGCCGCTGCTCGTAAACCTCATGTGCCCGGTCATACTGTCCCAGATTAAAGTAGGCATTGCCCAAATTCCCTAGAGCCTTGCCATGCTCTGCCCGATCCCCAATGGCACAAACCATGATCAACCGTAGCTTATAGTAATCAATCGCCTGCTCATGCTGGCCCAAGTTTAAATAAGCATTGCCTAAATTCCCCAATATTCGTCCTTCCCGCGTCGGATCCCCAACCTCACGAATAATAACCAGGCTTTGTTGATAACACTCAATCGCCCGCTGATATTGGCCCAGGCTATTGTAAACCAGACCTAAGTTACCAAAAACGCGGCCTTCTCCTAAGCGATTATCTAACTCACGATATAGCTTCAGAGCCAACTGCCAATTTTTAAGTGCCCAACGAAACAGGCTAGCCTGATGCTGTTCAATCCCCTGCTGCAATAGTTCATCTGCCTTAGATTGAATAGCCGCTCTGTAGTTAATAGCTTTAGCCGCCTGAACATCCTTTGTTGTTTGGAACAGCGCATTAAAAGCAATGCCCGGCATCACCGTTGAATCGATTGTTTTCGTGGTGGATAAATGCATAGTCGAGCTTCAGCAACAAAGGACTGTCTCTTGGATACACCAATCATGGTTGATGTTCCGAAAAACATTACCTTAAGCGTTACTAATCAAAACAAAACTATTACAGATGAGGACTATTGTTAGTTTTCTTGTAAAGGCTATGGGTCTGATTTCTTAACTTGCGTAACCCGCCAGCTAAGTTTCAGGTTCATCCAAAAGTTCCAGGCGGTAACCACCACGATCGCAATTAAATTCGCTAAATATCGATACTGCCCACCAAAGATTAGGTTAAAGATCAGGTTCAGCAGCAGCACATTTAACACCAGCCCAGACAGGCAGACCACATTAAACTTCAGAAACCGCTTAAGCCGTGCCCCCATGCCCTGCTGCGATCGCGAAATATCGGCAAAGGTCCAGGCATCATTCCACAAAAAGTTATTTAGAATGGCCACCTCACCCGCTAAAATTTTGCTGCGAGTTAGCCCCCATGCCAATGTGCTAGGGTCGCTCAGCAAATACAGCACGGCCATATCTACAAACACACCGCTCAGCCCCACAAGGCCAAATCGAAGAAATTGCCCGATGGGAAACTTCTGACGAATACGAGCAATGCGCCCCTGCGATCGCAGTCTGACTAAATGGCCCAAATATTCAACATATTGCTTCCAGGTAACCTTACTTTCCCCCGCTTTCCGCTCTTGGAAAACATAGCCTACCTCAGCAATGTCTCCTACCTGGCCACGGCCAATCACCTCCAGCAAAATTTTGTAGCCCAACGGATTTAGGGTCGGTCCGGCAATGGCACTGCGTCGCACCATAAAATAACCGCTCATGGGGTCTGTAACCCGACCCACCACACTGGGTAAAATCAGCAGCCCTAGCATCTGGGCCCCCCGCGATAAAAAGCGCCGCAGGGGGCTCCAATCACTGACGCCGCCCCCTTCTACATGACGACTTGCCACAGCTAAATCAGCGCCGTTTTGAAGCTGCTTAACCATTTGCTTCAATGTGTCAGGCGGGTGCTGCAAATCTGCATCAATGACCCCTAAAATTTCCCCCCTGGCTACCTGCCAGCCCCGGATAACGGCTGACGATAGACCCCGCTCGTCCTGTCGCCGCATCACCCGTAGCTGAGGATAGTGAGACCTTAATTGCTGGGCCACTTCCCAGGTTCGATCAGGGCTGTCGTCGTCCACCAAAATTAGCTCATACTGATCTGGAAACAGGTTGTCTAACAAAGCAGAAATGTGCGACACCAGCTTGCCGACATTTTTGCTCTCGTTATAAGTAGGAATGACCAGGGAAAACGGCAAACTAACGGGGGTAGATGAAATTTTTAGCGGTCCCTGGGGCGGTTTAACTAGCTCAGAAGTATAGGAAGTCATCACATACAGTCGATATAAACGACTATATAGGTGCATTCTACAGAACACACCTATACAGGGAAGTTGATAGTATTCAAGCTAGGTTTTTGAGTTATTTAGATCATTGGTTTGGCTTTATCAGTCCACGATAGAACGGATATTTACCAAAGGTACCCAACGATCTAAAGGATATACGCATTGCGTCATCATCATCACCCAGCTGCTTCGATGTCAGGATGCCCTCATTAGGGATAGAACATGGAACCTCTGGAGCACAGATGTATAAAAAGGATGACTCGCCCTGGTTGACCAGTTCTGTGGCTAGTTGCTGAATGGCCTCATCGGTTTCTGTACGGAAAAATGTTTTAAATCGCAGACTGGGCCATAGCTGGTGGGCCACCTGCTGCTGGGACATGGCTACCCATCGCTCGTTGTAGTGGGCTAGGGCGGCAATGGCTGGGGCAACCGGTGCCTGGTTACTGGGTAAAGAAATGGAATTGGTCTGTTGGTCACGGTAGGTGTGCAATCCACCATTGATTAGATTAATCTGAAACCCCAGAACCGTAACCAGGGTAATGGCGGCCAGTAAAACCTGACGTTTTAGCTTAACGGGCCATAGCTGCTGTAGACCAATCGCAATCATCAGCCCCGTCATGGGCACCAAAATAAGGTACAGCCTGGGACCCCATTGAATATCTGCGGTGCCCGATGGGGAAATTAGGGGAACTGCGATCGCAAATAAGCCACCAATGGTTACCAATACAATCGCTGTAGCCCGAGCCCGTCCCCGCATAAACCAGGGTAATCCTAGCGCTAGCACAATGGCTGGAAAATACCGCAGCAGGGAGAGCACCATATACCCATAATTATTCCAGGTTTGGCCTGCTCGTTGCCCGATAGATTCACTGCCCTGGATCGCATACATCCCTAGAAAACGGCCATACATGACCCCATTAACCCCCAGCAGACCAAGAATTGTCAGGACCATGGCACCGGTAATGGCAATGACTAAACCAGAGGTTAAACCACGGGGAATAACCACTCGCAATCGAGCAGGAATTTGTGGAAAACGGCTGACAATGACAATCGCCCCTAAGACCAGACCTAAACATAAAAATTCAGGTCTAAACCATACGGCCAGACCGATACAGCCCCCATTAACCAGGGCCTGATTTAAGCTGATCCGATGATCTTGACCCTCGGGTAAGGCATGCAGCAATACCCCAGACAGCCCCCAAAATGCTAGAGCAACCGCCAGAGTATGCTCCCAATATATGGCTCCGTAGAGAGTCAAGGGCGAGGCTACAATAACCACCCCCATGCTCAATGCCGTAATCGCTGAATGTACCTGCCATATGCGGCATACTTGCCACAGCCGCATCCAGATCACCCATAACGATACCAGGGGCACTACATAAAGGCCGTGGTAGCCCATCAGTTTATAAAACGGGGCCGTAATCGCTGGAAACGTAAATGGAAAGGTAATAAAGTAATTGCCCTGTTGTTCATAGGCATAGGGTGGAGCCAAGGGATATAACCCCTGTCGCCATAGGGTTTGTACCCAGGTTGGTTGAGCAATATCCAGGGATGTTTGCAATTGGCCCGTACTAAATTGTTGAGCCAACAGGGCTTTCAACCCGGCATCACTGCTAAAAAACACCCCATCACGGCTATAGGTCTGCAAACCCAGACTTATCCCTATTCCTAATAATAAAATGAGCCCAGGCAAAATCCAGGACAGCCACTTCCTTGATTTGAACATTACATAGTTAGATTGAAAGCTTGTTTTAAATCGTTGAATTTACAGGCTAATCCCAAGCTAAAGCGGCTAGGAAGCTGACCCTAAGTTCAACAAGGCGTTAAGGTTCTTCTCAGAACAGACTATTTATTGATTACAACAAGCTTTCAGGTTGGTCCGCTTGATAAAAAGCTTTTCTAGGCTATGAATGCAGTGTAAGCCTTTGAATTTAGAGACTCGCATGAAAATAAGACACCACCGTAAGGCTTGGCGATACCTGGTTCCCCTTGGTAAGGCCGTCAGGGAGGGGGCTGGATTACCTGCGCCAACGACCGAAGCCCCCTCCGCCTACGGCACCTCCCCTTGGTAAGGGGAGGAAGTTGCTTAACAGAAGCCTGCTTGGGATTTTATTTAGGTGCAATCGCCTTATACCTGTTATTAGGTCAATGTATTGAATAGGTAAGGGTTGAAACCATAGCCAGCGACAGAGGTAGTAGCAAAAAGCTGGTGGGCTTGCCAAAATACGTAGGCCGACATCACGACCAGGAAGATTCTAAAAATCAACTTAACTGTTTTATCCGGTAGCTTTGGCAAAAAACGAGCGCTGAGGCGCACACCAAATAAACTGCCGGTTCCTAAAATTAATCCTGGCGTGATTAATAGATTGCCCTTAGTGGCATGTACAACACTGGCAAATAGCGCCACACCTGTCAAAACCCCCAGACTTGTCTGAATCGCAGCTTTAATATCTCGACCCAATAGCAGCATTTGCAATGTGATCATCACAATGCCACCGCCAACGCCTAAAATTCCGGTCAGTAGACCAGCAATACTGCCAACCAAAAATTCTGATGCCAGAGAATTAAAAGATGATTTGCGAGTGTCCTTTTGACTGATGGCTAACCGTTGTCGACAGTCAATCAGATAAATATTGACCAGCAAAAATATGCCAAACATCAACAAAATGATGTGGGGTGGAATATTACTGGCAATTCGCACACCCAATTGAGCCGTGATCAGGGCGGGGACTCCCAAATAGATAACGCGTGTCAGGTCGAGGCAGCCCATTTTCCAATTTTGAAGACTGCCTGCAAAGGCTGTAATGGTAATGGCCAGACTACTGGTAGCGACTACCTGAATCGGATCATAGCCAAGGGTAATCATGAGGGGAACCAGGATAATACCGCCACCAATGCCCAGTAACCCGGCCAACATTCCTGTCACCACACCACCGCTGGCTAACAACAGCCAACTTTCTAAAACCATTAGTAGAGCACCTTATTGCTTGGTTGTAAGCCCGCAGGCTTACAAGACATTTTTAGATCAATCTAGATCAATTAATTGCAAACATTGTAGACAGCCATCTGCCAGGGGTTAACCCGACAGATGGCTGTTACAAAGCTATGAACGACCCATGGGTTCTAGACTTAATGCGCGCTTAAACCAATGCAGGCGCTTGCATAGAATCAATTAGGATCTCAGCAATCTCAGGACGAGTAAACTCTGCAGGGGGCTTCTTGCCCTCTCTGAGCATGGCGCGAACCTTCGTACCAGAAAGGTGAATGCGATCTTCCTTAGCACTGGGGCTAGTTTTAGCCGTGGCCATACCGCCAGTTAGCTTGCAGTAGAAAGCGTGCTCAAACTTAACGGGCCGAATCTTTAACTCATCGGAGTTAAATTCGTTAAACAGGATCTGAGCGTCGTAAGTGCCGTAGTAGTCACCTACACCGGCATGATCACGACCGACAATAAAGTGGGTGCAGCCGTAGTTCTGACGTGCGATCGCATGCATAATCGCCTCCCGAGGACCGGCATAGCGCATAGCCGCAGGAAATACCCCCAACAGCGTGCGATCCTTAGGATAGTAAAGGTTCATGATCGTCTCATAACACTTCACTCGCACATCAGCCGGAATGTCATCCGACTTAGTCATCCCTACCAACGGGTTAATAAACAGTCCATCCACTGTCTCAAGGGCTGTTTTAGTGATGTACTCATGGGCCCGGTGAATGGGGTTACGAGTTTGGAACGCAACCACGGTGTTCCACTCACGATTCGCAAACTCAAGTCGCGTCTGTACCGGGCTCAAACGATACTGCTGGAAACTATCGTAAGGAATATCATTAACCAATGAAATAGGACCACCCAAATAAACAGGCCCCTCAGCTTTCATTGCCGTCACACCAGGGTGAGCGTCTTCCGTTGTCAGATATACCTGCTGAGCTTCGTGATCTTGGTCGGGGGTAAACTTACTCTCAACCGTCATCACCGCCAGAATCTCTCCGTTGGGATGGGCCAGCGCAATCTGACTATCTACGCGACACTTTTCAGCCTCAGACTCAGGGATCTGCAACGTCACAGGAATAGACCAAGCCAATCCACTACTAAGACGCATGTCGTTAACAATCAGATTGTACTCAGCTTCATTTACAAACCCTTCTAAAGGACTATAAATACCGGTGGCAATACACTGCAGGTCAGCAATATTGCGTTTAGAAAGGGTGATGCGTGGCAGGGCATGGGCCTTTTCAAACGTATCCTGACGCTCGTTCCCCTCTAGAGAGCGGTTAACTAACTGCTTACCATGGGGCTCAATCAAACCTATAGACATAATGCTACTCCACCGTGTCTCTTCTAATGATTAACAATTTCAACAATCAAAGGATAGAAATCAAATAAGCAAAATAAACTAAATTCTAGCTTTCAGACATACGGATATTCAACGGAATATTTATACATCCTTTATTCTTGGAACTAATTTATTCACAACTTGTTCCCATCCCAAACTTCTAGCTAAACACTTATAAAAAATCCAAATCAGGATTCTGGCTCAAAATTTCGAGAGCTTGCTTAGTCTCGGATACATCGTGATTAAACACATCTTTTAAGAATCGACTGTAGGCTGTATACACAGCTTCGGTACCATCTTCTTGTTCAACGATAAAAAATGGAGCTGCCTCTACACTATGCTGCAGCGCAAGTTCAAATCCCTCGCTTTTGGGATTTCGTTCATCAGCTGCAACAACTCGGCCAATTGACCGCAACAACCCCAGACTTTCTAATTCAGAAATTACATCAGCGGACTTCCTACAAGGATTTCCATCTGCTTTGACTTTCTTGACCATGGTGATATGCATCTGTTCAGGCTTTCCTAATATTGATATGTCATTCCGCATTCAGCCTTGAACTTAAAACGTTCTCAAGAGCGCGCGACAACACTGAATGCGACAAAACGTATGAGCAATAAAATGTCTAATTAGGCTTTACTGAATTCATCGAATGGAAACCACACTCCTTATCAGCACTGTTTTCCCACCACCAACGACCTTCACGCTCATGCTGTCCAGGCAATACAGCCATGGTGCAAGGTTCACAGCCAATGCTGACAAACCCCTTCTGATGAAGTTCATTGAACGGTACTTTGTTAAAGCGAATATACTTCCAAACCTGAGCAGAAGACCAATTTGCTAAGGGATTAAACTTAACTAAAGAGTTCTCTTGAGTAGAGAACGCGGCATCTGCTTGAATCACTGGAATGCTAGCACGTGTATCTGGACTTTGATCTTTACGCTGACCAGTAATCCAGGCATCGACATTGGCTAACTTTCGACGCAGGGAGTCTACCTTGCGGATAGCACAACACTCCTTGTGACCATCCTGATAAAAGCTAAACATCCCCTTCTCTTTAACGAGTGCCTCAACCTTTGCCGTATCAGGAAAGAGTACTTCTATCTCTAAATCATACTTCTCTCGGACTGTTTCGAGAAACTGATAAGTTTCTCGATGAAGGCGGCCAGTATCAATTGTAAAAACCTTAATGTCATTGCGAATCTTAGTCGCCATATCGATCAGAACAACATCCTCTGCACCACTAAAGGAAATTGCGATATTCTCAAACTGCCCTAAGGCAAACTCAAGAATCTGCATCGGAGACTTTTCTGCATACTTGTCTTGCAGTGCTGCAATATCTAGGCCCTGTTCTCTCACCTGGGTCTGAATCATAATGTCTATTTCTCCTCTCGACTAAGCAATTGCTTGAAGTTTATTCTGTTGAGATATCGCTGGACGCTGATCTTGAGAATCTACCAAACGTTGCTTGAGCATACCAAGGTAATCATTTCGGAACTGCCTTAACTGATAGTCCTGAGGATCCTCTAGCTTTAGATCCATCCAAGCTTTACGCTTACCTAGAGCACTACGCTCCCTTGCAGACTCAATCATCTCATCAGTAATATTAGCAGAGGCAGAAGTCATGCACTCATAACCATAGAGATCCATGTAGTCCTTAGCAACTGTCTCAATAATTTCAATCTCTTCGGTACTTAGCGCCTTCTTGAATTTATCAATATTGGCAGAGATTGGAGCAAAACAGTTATTCTCCCATAGGGCAGATCTACCTGCAATACTTTGTGCTTCTTGAGATGAAGCAATATCGAGCATTGTTGGCAAAAACTCAATACCAAAGAAATCGCATACCTTACGCAAAACGACTTCCTGGCTTGTCAAAAAATCCTCATAGCGGATTGTCAGAACTCGTTCGGGAAATTTCGCAGCAAGAGTCTTTGCCGCATCATGAGCTTTAACCCATGTCATGCTATTCAACAGCGTATTATAATCGTGAATGATGGCATTATTGATGCTACAAATTTGCGCCCTTGGATCTCTGACGACATTTAAGAATAACATGTCATCAAACAGAGATAGTAAGTCGGATGCATAGTGAATGTTATCCAAGGACTTGTCCATCACTACCTTAGCATCATTCTGTAGCCCAGCCTGGAATAGCATTTCCCAAGCAATCATGTGAACATGGCGAGGCTTATCTTTAATAGACTCAAAAATGCTAACCGGATCAAGCGCTACTTCATCCCACTTAACCATGGTCGAATTTTGCAGTCCTACTAAATCAACGGCCATCTGGAAATAATTCCAATCATTAGACAGATCTCCGTAAGCGGGCACTAATGGCATAAAGTCCACTATGTGCATAGGATATGGAGAATAAAAATCTGAACTAACATTTAACCTTAGACGCAAGGCATGGCTACCACATCGTCTAATTGGGATCATCAGAACTGGAGTAGGTCGCTTTTTCTGCACACTAATTCCCTGAGACATAAATGTAATCTCCTAAAAATCAGAAATCATTACTTTGTTTCTATATGTCTAGGACCCATAAAAGCCCCAATCATAACGTTGATAAAACACTCAATTACCAATCCAGAACAGAATCCAGAAAGCACTTCCACCGAACTGGGAAGATAAAATTCACAACAATCTTAGGCTACAGAAAACAGTCAAAACAAATGAGAGCATTACCCTTTTGGCATATCAAAAACTATGGAATAATCAAGTTTTTAAGGCCAAAAAACTCCAATAAACAAAAAAAGACTGCTTTTGAAAAGTGATTCAGGAACTTAAGCATCAACAGAAGAATGACATCAAAAATATATCAGATGAGCATTCTAATTAGATGAAACGTTTAGGCAAGTTATCAAACATCAAACAAATCCAACAACAAAGACAAATTACTAGATCAATGTACTAGTAGCCTAAAGACATGCCGAATTCAATAAAACTTCTGAACTGACAAATTTTTGAAAAACTCCTACAACTTAGATGAACTAAATGACCACTCGGCGTTACATCAATATTTTATGTAGAAAAAAATATTGAAAACCCCAAAATATCGTCAAATTAGAATGATTTTAATCAATCAAATGACATTTTCCTTAAGAACAGACGTCTACTTTGCAGTATCTTAGCATTTATTTATTAATTCTTAAATTATGAACTTTAAGCTATTATTTATCCAAGTAGATTGCTGTCTTTTGCGATACATAATGATAAATCTTCTATGTATACACCCCTACTAACTAGTATTTATCTAAAGGTATAAACGATACCTTACTTATTTCTATTCTTAGACAAAATAGGGAATTCAAAGTTTTTCTGCTACGTACATATGCTACTACGTACGTATATAACTATACTTTTGAATATTGAAAATTACAGCACTAAGTGCAGGGTTAAATCATCCATGGTTTGGTTGTGTTATGCCGGCAACCAATCCAATATGAAAAATTCAACCATAGGCTTTTCCCGTTGGTTGCGCCCATGGTTATAGCGATAGTAAGCCAGGTTAGAGTCAATTTATTAGATGTCTGGCTTGTTAGCTAGTTGGCGGTAGTAAAGGTTGGCTATGTAAAAGTTGCTCTGGATTCAGGAGAAATAGGATAGGTTGGTTGTCAGACTGTACAATCAGACCGCTGACGCACTGAATATTTACCCTGGCTGCATAGTTAGATGGTAGCGGTACAATCTCTGACTGAGCTAACCGTCTTACTGTTGGAGATGATGGAATCGGTAAGCCAACTAGTTCACCTTTGCGATCGCGGATAATCAATAGGTATTTGTCAGCAGAGGAACTCTCTTGCGATTGTTCAAATTGATCAAGCTTTGGTTTGATTGATGGTAGAGTGCCTGTAGATCTATTGAGGTTACCAAAAACTTGCTGACTGATATCTAAGACCAATAATTCTTTGCCTTCATAAACCGTTAACCCAGCACCAGAATTATGATAATTCCCTTGGGTTTCACTTTTAGGCACAACTTTTTTTACAGAAAAAATTGGCAACGCAAACCATTCATCCTGAAGCTGAAAGACGATCACCTGCTGCGTTATTTCACGTTTATAAGTTCTCAAACGTCGAGATTTTAAGGAAGATGGAATAGCCATGGGAATTCTTACACTGCACTAAGGGACTCTTTTGAAAGTACCTGCTCAATCATTTGCAAAAGCTCATGATTTTGATAGGGTTTAGTGATATACGCAGTTGCGCCTAATCGCATAGCAAGCTGGCGATGTTTTTCACTACCACGAGAGGTCAACATAATAATTGGTAACTCTTTAAGCTTAGAATCAGCTTTTACCTCTGCTAGTACTCCATACCCATCTAGTCGAGGCATTTCAATGTCGCAAATAATCGCATCAACAGTTAAGCCTCCAAACAACTGTTCCACAGCATCTTGACCATCTTTGCCTTGCTCTACGTTATAACCAGCTTGCTCCAGAGTTGTTCTCAGAAGTTGACGCATATTAATAGAATCATCAACTACCAAAATATTAGTTTGTTGAGCTTGGGGTAATGCTAATTGTCGAGGTGGCTCTTGCTCTAAACCAGATTGGAGTAAGTGCTGCCAACGATGAGGAGCCTTAGAAATAATATCTTCCTCCTCATCGTTATCGATCCATTCCAATAATTTGGTAGCATCGGCTAAGGGCATCACCTGGCCATCTTCCAAAATAGTACAGCCATTAAACCCTGATGGTAAATTGATAACATTTTCAACTTGTCGGACAACAACCTCTCGTTCTCCCCAAAAGCGCTCAATATAAATGCCGCTCAGCCGTTCTCCACGATTAACAATTAGAATCGATGGTTCATTAATAATAGGAGTCTTTTCTGTAGTTATTGGTCGCAATGGGCAGCGAAATTCTAACCATTGATCTAAATAAATCAGGGGTACCGTCAGTCCTTCCCAGTTAATGACTTTTTGCTCTGGAGTATCGAAAATCTGTACAGCATTAAGGCGAATCATTTCTTCGATACTGTCGGTGGGAAACGCCAGTCGCATACCACCACTTTCAACCAACAGCACGCGCATGATGGAAAGGGTGAACGGAACACTAATAGTGAATGTTGTGCCCACGCCAGGTTGGGTGTCAACTTTAATCTCACTTCGAATTTGTTCGAGATTAGAACGAACCACATCCATACCAATGCCCCTACCCGACAAACTAGTCACTTCACTAGCCGTACTAAAGCCAGGCTCAAAAATCATTCCTAGAAGTTCACCCTGACTCATGCCATCAAGTAGTTCATCCGTAAGTCCCATCTGATAAGCACGGCTGCGAATCTTAGTCAGATTAATACCTGCGCCATCATCACTTATGGAAATAAGAGTTTGATTACCTCTATGGATAGCTCGAATTTCAATCGTACCCTGGGGTGGTTTACCGTTTGCTTGACGGGTCTCAGCATCTTCAATGCCATGGTCAAACGCATTGCGCAGCAAATGCATAAGCGGATCTCGAAGGTGCACCGCAACAAACCGGTCAATCAGAGTTGATCCACCCGTAATCTTGAGCTCTACAGTTTTCCCATATTGTAAAGACATCTCTCGTACAGTTCTGGGGAAGCGTTCCACAAGATCGGATAAAGGCCTCATCCTAGCTCGTGTTACGTTAACTTGAAGTGCTTTTGCAGTACGGTTTAAATTACTCGAAGCCTGTTTAATCTCACGCATATTGAGCTTCACATCACCCGTAACCTCCCGCAGCTGAACCAGAGTTTCTCGCTGATCTTGAGAAAGCAAATGAAGATCGCTATAACGATCAAGTTCTAAACTATCGAACGATTGCTCAGTCTTAGCATGGTTGACCAAAGTATTAGTAGCCACTTCTTGAGAAGAATGTACCTCTGCAAAAGCTAATTGTGCTTTTAATGACTCTTCTACCTGGATGCCTGCAGTTCCATTACTTGCTCTTGCATGCGGAACAGATGTCTCAACCGAAAGCTGATTGCAAAACACCTGTAGCTCAGCATTAGTTACCTCCAGACTATTCATCCGTTGAGAAAACAGATTCATTAAGTCTTCCATTTGATCCAAGCGTGAGTTCATGGTGTTACGCTGGATAATCAATTCACCAAACAAGTCGTTCAGCTGAGTTAACAGTTTGAGGGGAACTCGAACAGTATTCTCTTGGATATCTTGATTTTTGCTTGTCGGAGTTTCTATAGGTTCGACAAGGATTTCTACAAACTCTTCTGACTCTACTGCTGAAGATTGAAATGATGAGGGAAATTCAATCTGTGGTTCTAAAACTGTTTTTTCTTGTTCGTTTGCAATAGTAGATTCTGGCTCAGAAGTAATGACAGTTGGATCCAACTTAAATTCAGTTGGATCCAAGTTTTCAATAGCGGCTTCAATACCAGTCAAATCAATATCATTAAGAATATTCGAAGTATCATCTGGCACAGAATTTTCAACATCTTCATCCAAGAGACTTTCCGCAGCCTTCCCTTTGTTTAGACTGCCAACATCAGAGAAAATTTGATTGACACTTTCATCAGATTCTACAGAAGAGACTTGCTCAAAGAAGGCATTATCTGAAATATCAATCGACTCATTTACTGTCTCTAATACTTCTTTGACTTCAAAGACCTCTCCAGATTTTTCAAACATTTCTTCAGCTTCAATCACCTCTGGCTCATAGGTAACTCCACTGGAAACATTTTCTGTATCGACTTCTAACTCTAAAGTTTCAAATTCAGAAATCTCTATTTCAGTATCTTCAGCTTCAAAATCTTCTGTAGTCGGTAACGGCTGTGAATCAATAAATTCTATTGGTTCATCTACAAATAATTTAGCAACATCCGAGCTCTCAGTTAAGCTAATATTACGCTCTAATTGAGTCGGTAGTTTATCAAGTTTGCCTACCATCACCAGTGCCTGGGAACGTTGCCAGATTTCTAGAGCTTGATAGGCAAGAGGTTCAACCTGCTCTGCAGAAGCTGTTATTAATTGTTGATTGATCGAATCACATAAACTAGTAAATGCATCGAGCTGTAGCATTTTACCTAGATCATGTAATTCCTCCACCATGATCTCTAGTTCTTCCCGTAAGCAAGGTGAACCTGGAGTTCCTAACACCGATGACAGTCGTTCCAGTAGCTCCTCTACTTCAGTGCCAAACATGACAACAGCTGTGTTATCGTCAGACTCGTCAGCTAACAGAGCAAGTTCATCACTGGGTTGCACCTCACCTAGGCAGTCCCGTAATTGGTTAAAGCTTCCATAGGCATTGTCATTGAGCCATGACTCTGTAATCGGCAGCGCTTGACGATGAAGTGAACTAATCTGGCGCAGACTATCCAGCCCCTTCAACAAAAGCATTTCCAATGAGGCATCAACCTGAATCGAACCTCGACGAACCCTGATGATTTTTAAGGAATCTTCGAACTGGTGCGCCAACTGACTCATCGATGGACATTCGATCATCGAACCGATGCCCTTAATCGTATGAATTGCCCGCAGTGCCGCATCCATTTCCTGTGGATCTGCCCCAGTTTCAGCGAGCCCGATTAATGCTGATTCAATAGTATTGAGATATTCATCAACTTCATCTAAGAAGTTGAGCCAGACCTCACGATCTGCTTCATGTGACATGGTTTTAATTTAATAGAGCAGAACTAATTTTGAGAGAGGAGATAAGGGCTATTACGGTGTTGCCAGTCTCAGAGAGAAATTAGTTTAAGTTCATCTCTGAGACTGACAACAACTTGCTACGCTTCTGTTTTAACCTTGAACTGGTCTACAGCAGATTCTAATTCACGGGCAACTTCTACAGTATTTTGTAGTGTTCCTGCCACTTCACGTGAAGAATCTGACGTACGTTTAGAAGCTTGGGTAATCTGCTGCATCAGCTGAGTTACCGTTTGAGACGTTTCAGCCTGTGAAACAGTTGCCTTAGAAATAGACTGTAGCAGCTGATCAATTTGCTGGGATACTTCCACAATCTGACCTAAGCCTTCTTTGGTTTCCTGTACTAGTTGAGTACCTTCTACCACCTGAGTAGTACCCCGTTCCATAGCCTCTACCACGTCTCGGGTACCCATCTGAATGTTTTTCACAATCTGCTCAATCTCTTTGGTCGCTGCCGCTGATTGTTCCGCTAGCTGACCAACCTCACTGGCAACCACTGCAAAACCCTGACCTTCTTCACCAGCGTGGGCTGCCTCAATACTGGCATTCACAGCTAGTAGATTCGTTTTCATTGCAATCTCGTTAATTAGCGAAACCACCTGAGAAATTTGCTGGGAAGATTCCCCCAGCTGTTTTACTTTTTTACCGGTCTCAGCCACTGTAGATCGCAAGTCTAAAATACTTTCTACCGTGCGGTCCATAGCAGTTCCACTAGTTTGAGCCGCCGTAGAAGCAACCTGGGCAACCTGGGCAGCCTGACGAGCATTATCAGCCACTTCTTGAATAGAATGTGACATCTGCTCCACCGAATTCAGCGTATTAGTAATTTCGTCCATCTGAGCCAGAGCTTCATCTGCCAGTTCTCGAATCGCTCCCTCACTCTGGTCAATGGATGAATTTACCTGTCCAGTTGCCTGTTTTACCTGAACAACGATAGTACGCAGGTTTTCAATAATGGCATTGAAAACATCACCGATAATACCAATTTCACCTGCGGTTAGCTCTGTACGAACCGTTAAGTTACCGTTAGAAGCCTCTTCCATCTCGTTGAGAAGCTGTACTAGCTCACGCTGTAAGACTTCACTGCGTTTCCGTTCTTCCTCAGCTAGTTCCACCTGGGCTTGAGCAGAAATCTGCTGTTGTAAAGCTTCTTCTTGTTTAGCCAGCAGAGTCTGAATCTGTGATGCCATCAAGTTAATGTTGGAACCTAATTGAGCGATTTCATCATTACCTTTTGGGGCAATTCGGGTGCTAAAATCTCCTTTACCTAATCGTTTTACTGAGTCGGTAATTTGTAGAATTGGTAGGGTAGCTCGAGTAGCCACCAAGGTGGCAATAGCAGCTACAAGTAGAACGGTAATACCTGTACCTGCAAGTACTGTGCTCAACAACTGTCGAGATGCAGCAAATGCTGTGCCTGTGTCAACTAGACTAACTACACTCCAATTTAGCTGTGGACTGTTGGCGTTATGAATAATGGGAGCGTAGGCTGTTAACTGTTCATCAAGAATATCAATCTGAGGCTCTCTTTCCTGTAGCCAGGAAGCCGACTCAGAGTAGTTAGAGAGGTTAGCTACGATTTGGTTGGGTTCGCCCTCATCAGAATTGGTTAAGAAAATCTGCTCGTTGGCGTCAATCAATGCCACCTCAGTGTTTGCTGATGCGAATTCACTAACACGCCGTCTAAGTTCTTCGACGTCAAGACGTACACGGATCATATAGAGCATCTCGCCAGTTTTGCTATCAAAGATTGGCGCAGCTCCAATCAACGCAAATTTTAGTCCTCCTGCCCGTGGTGCTCGTGGCTGCACCCAGGTAATATCGTTGCTAGCTTCGATGTTTTGAAACCAGTCGTTTTGACTAACGTTTGAGGGAATACCATCAGGATTGCTTACAGCAACAGGATTACCTTTAAGATCTACCACCGCAATATCTTCATAGAGTGGTGATTGCTCGACCAATTCCTGTAGAAAAGCACTGCGATCAGCTACTGTGGTAGCCTCACGAACTTTAGCATCCGCAAACATGCTCAGCTGAGAAAAGGTTCTCAAATCTTGGAAACGAGCATTCATAAACTCTGCCGTAAAGTTCGCAATGTCTGACGTTGTTGTCTGGCGAGTTTCTTCTACCTGACTTGTAACCCTACTTTCTACCAAGGTATAACCCAGACCACCTACAACTACCACTGGAATTACCCCCAGTGATAGAGACAGGGCAAGCACCTTCACTTTTAGAGTTAACTTTTGCCAAAAACCTGTGGAAGAATTTTGAGTAACAGCGGTAGGTTGCTCATACTGACGGTTACCTGTGATCATGGGAGAGTAGCCGGAAGAATCCATGCTATCAGGCAGGGTACTATTCCCATTTGCAATAGTGTTTAGCTGTGACGAAAGTTCTGTATTGGGGGCCATTGTTGTTGTTTTTTAGATTGGGGGTGAATAGACGTTAAAGGAGGTAATGTGAAAGTATGAGTTAATGGAACAAATACTTAGCTGCTTTGTAAAATCGGAGAACGAGCAATTGCTTCAGCATCTAGCACTAGCAGCATTTCATCTTTCTGGATTAAGCAACCACGTAAACAAGGCATGAGGCTCGGTGCAAAATGCCCTTTAGGTGTTTGAATTAAATCTGGAGGGAAACGAACAACACCTCGCATAGTTGGTACGATTAAGCCTAAAAGTGCCTGACTATGGGTTGTTGACACGAGCATATTCTGTTGTTGTAATTTTTGAGCAACACGAATAATTACAACATTATAATTACGAATATTGGAAGGTAGCGGTGTAGATAGCAACATGTGTGCCAAATCGACTAGCCACATTACTCGACTACGTCGAGTTGACAGTCCTAGCACACAGGGTGGCATGTTCGGCATGGGCGTAATTTGCTGTGCTGGAAGAACAATGACTTCCTGAACTTGACTCATCGAAAAAACCGCAGGTGTCTGCTCATTGAGTTGAAAACTCAAACAGGCTACACCAGAAGTTCCCTCCGATAGAGCTTGTCGATGGGCTAGGACTGGTGCATTCATTGGCTTAAACTGTATCGAACGGCATTAACAAGTTGGTCTTCGGTAAAGGGTTTTGTGACATATACATTAACCCCTTGCTTCATGGCCCAAAGACGATCAATCTCTCCTGATTTGGACGTACAAGCTACAATAGGTACTTTTTGAGTAACAGGATTTTTCTTGAGATTGCGGCACATTTCAAGGCCATTCATCCCAGGCATTACCAAGTCTGTCACAATCACATTAGGCTGATGCTCTACTGCCTTGCTCAATGCTTCTTTTGCATCAGTGGCTACAATTACTGTATACCCACCTTTTCTTAGGTAACTGCTGATGAGTTCCAGTTCATTAATAGAATCATCGACAACTAAGATTTTGGTCACTTTCATTCACCTCAAAAGCTTTTTTTGAATTGATTCAGAGAAATTTAATATATTCAAGCCAGATTAGTAGACAGTGGTTTTATTACTAAATAAAAGCCACCTATTTCGGATATCCTTTAAGTCAAATTTCTGGATATCACATCTAGTAAGCTAGCTCTATTGAAAGGTTTCTCCAAGTAATCTGTAGCACCCACTAATTTAGCTCTGGTCTTATTGATAATCCCTTTCTTGCCTGTTACCATTACAACTGGTACATCTTCAAATCCGGGAAGGCGTCTTAACATTCTGCATAATTCATACCCGCTAATTGTAGGCATTGTTAGGTCAAGTAAAATCATATCTGGCTTGAGTCTTTTTAGTTGAAATGTTGCCTTGATTGGCTCAAGAAATTTAAAGACTGAGTAATCTTCTTCACCTAAAAATCTTTCAATTTGATCTAATGTATTAGGGCTGTCATCAACACATGCAATTACAGGTCGAGTTTTTTGTTTTTTGTTAATACTAGATATATAGGGTATCGAAGTTTTTTTATTTAAAGAGATAGGGTTGATAGAATTCGATATTTGTACCTTTTTGGAAGATGCATTATCCAATCCAGCCAATCTATCAAATGGAGTCTCTGGGGCTCGTAAGATAATAGATTGATTATCAATATAGGGATGCAAAAACTTTGAAACATCTAGCTCATCTTGCTGCAAAATAGCCGCAAGATGACGAATACTATAGCCTCGAAGTATGGTCGCCAACTTACTTTTTAATCTAGGTGAAACAGAGCCTGAATTATGAGAATTGAAAAAAGCATCTTGACTAACGATATAAGGCCGCTGATGAGGAGATGTAATCAGTGGATTTAGAAGCTTCCAGGTCTTGAGGCGAGCTTGGCAGCTTTCAATAGTAGTTTTAGGATCAAGCTTAGAAAATATAGGGATTTCAAAAAGTTCTCTCTCAATTCTAACAGCACCGCCTGATAGGGATAGAAATGACTCAATGGCCTCCCTAGTTATCTGCTCTATCAATTCTTTTGCTTGCCAAATTTCCAGATATTTTTGCTCAACCAAATAGCAGATAATCTGATACTCAAAATATTGAATAGATTGGATATTTTCAGGTTTTATATCTAATAATTCCTCAGAATTATCCTCAAGCCATGAAAGTGCTTTATGGCTCATAGTAGCTAATTTTAGTTTAAGCCACTTAAGAGAGTAGACAAGGCTTTTTTCTGATGCATGAGATGCATAGTTTAGCTTTCCATCACGGAAATAAATCCACCATGAAATTGATTTTGCATCTACTTCTAAGCATCCACTTCCATAGGTATGAACGAAGCTTGCTAGCAAAACTGTAGGTTGAAAACTCCGTATAGATTTAGGAGTGTTTGTGGTTCTTGACTTTTGCAAGCTTTTCATAAAGTTCATTTCCTTACAATTCCCTTAGGCTCTAACCTATTTGCTCATACTTAATGTCAAGTCAACATGAAAGTAACAGTGTCAGAATCTAAGAATAAAATTATCTATACGTTGCTTACTCTTAGATTTTAGACAACGTCACAAAAATCTACTGCCAGATGATTAGTAGAGTAAGACAGATTCCAAAAGTTTCTAAAAACTCAAAAATCACTATTTATGCTGAAAATCGAAAATATAGATTAGAAAATTCTTATTTCAAGAGTAATATTCAGTATAGAAATAGATTTCATAGTCTTATTTCTATGTGATATTTTTAGCCTATCTGAAAGGGAAACACAATCTGTATAAGAAACTATTCATTGAGCAAACTTGTTCCTCCGGCAATCTAGCTAAAAAACTGAATACTAGTTTGATGAAATTTTTAAGAACTTAGTGAAAAGTACTTTCTTGTAATGCCGTTCACCTTGCTAGAGGTTTATATAAATCAAATTTCAGGGCAAATAAATTGTATTAAAAGCTACTTTTTATCCAGTTCTAACCATTGAGACATACTTATTGAAATATTATCTCTTGTCTTAATAACAACCTTAAAGTTTAGCGAATTTGAAAAGTTGTCGTATATCCAATAACTAAGTCATCAATCCTTAACCAAAGAGCACTGTCTTGTGACATGTCAAAGCCAAATATTAGTGTAGGGTATTGCTCAAGAGCAGAGGGTAAAGTGCGATTCTATGTCTCTTTTGAATCTTAGCTGTTGGCTAGCCTCAAGCTAAGTTTTCGTATTGACATACCAATAAGTTCAATAGTGTTTTACGCGATAGTTAAGTTGAATGAGCATCTGATTTAGGCAAGCCAAAAATGACACCAATGTTGATGCCTAACATGCTAGTAGATAATACTCACTCAATTTACTGATTAGAAGCGTTTTACTGCGGTAGACCAGCCTGGCTATTTAATGGTAGATGAGAACAAATCAACAGGCTAACGCTTCTAAGCACAAATTCTTCTTATTAGTAAGATACTATAACAGGCTATTGGTTTTAATATAAATCTAAGTTGATTTATGAATAATTTGTACATTGTCAGCATATTATCTAGATATCAGAAAAATGTCCTGATCTAAGAAATGTTGACATGAAAAAGTAATATTGTTTTTCATCACTCTTTAGTCTCTGCTAAAAAATTGTAAGAGCGCACATCGATACACCCTTACAGTTTTCCATAGTATTGAATATTTACTGGCTACGAGCAGGGTCTATGCTAAAACCCAGCCATATAGGCTTCCAACACCATGTCACTCTTAGAACATAGCACCATCAAATAGTCACAATGGTCACATACGGTTCGTGTCACAAAATTATCGCTCACGTTTTTATCAGCTAACTGCTCAGAAAATTGACTGATATCTAAGAAGTAGCGATCGGCAATAGCTCCACAGTGAGGACATCGAACTTGTTGAGAAGACAAGGGCTTAAGTTCAGGCATGGTATTTATCGGACTAAAGTATTTAAATGAGTTTGTTATAGGTAACTATTGTAGGCTATCTGCCTGGTGGATTCTTATTGCCCTGTCTGCACAGACACAGACACAACATATAAGAACAAATTCTGCATTCATTTGAACGCTGTCTAGAAAACCTGGTCTAGTTGTGACCATCAGGGATTAAACAAGAATCCAATTAGCAAAGACTAGGTGATTCAATATCCTGTTTTTGAGTCGAATTGATACTATATTGTTCCTCAGTAGAAATAATGCAGGAACCATTAATGACCCAGAAAGTTATTAGAAAACATTTTCAAGCTGTTTTCCGTAACATCCCTGGTACTATATACCTAAATATACTGTGAATACTCACCTGGCTTCACCTTTTCTGTAACAAGATGTTACATCCCTCGTTGGGATGAGCGCCTTTTCTTGTGATTCTCCAGGCTAAGGTACAGCTTTATGAGTCAATATTTCACATTTTTGTAAACTTGCTTATTGGGTAGAGAATCTATGACTAGTCAGCCAGAACAGGTGGTGTTGATTGGTGTTGCCGGTGATTCTGGATGCGGCAAATCCACATTTTTGCGCCGTTTAGCCGATTTGTTTGGCTCAGAATTTATGACTGTTATCTGTCTAGACGACTATCATAGCTTAGATAGAAAGCAGCGTAAGGCGGCTGGGGTGACTGCATTAAATCCTGAGGCCAACAATTTTGATTTGATGTACGACCAAATCAAATCATTAAAAGCAGGTAGTGCAGTTGATAAGCCAATTTATAACCATGAGACTGGGTTGATTGACCCACCAGAGCGAATCGAACCTAACCACATTGTGGTGATTGAAGGACTACACCCCCTCTATGATGAACGTGTTCGCGCCCTGCTTGATTTTAGTGTTTATCTTGATATCAGTGATGACGTAAAGATTAGCTGGAAAATTCAGCGAGATATGGCGGAAAGAGGCCACACCTATGAAGATGTGCTGGCCTCTATTAATGCGCGTAAACCTGACTTTGAAGCGTATATCGATGTCCAAAAGCAATACGCTGATGTAGTTATCCAGATTTTACCCACACAGCTTATTCCTGATGATAAGGAACGGAAAATCTTGAGGGTTAAGATGATTCAAAAAGCCGGAGTGGAGGGATTCCAACCGGTTTATCTGTTTGATGAAGGGTCTACTATTGACTGGGTTCCCTGTGGACGTAAGCTGACATGCTCATATCCAGGTATCCGCATGCACTATGGTCCAGATACTTATTTTGGTAATGACGTGTCGATATTAGAACTTGATGGACAGTTTGAACGTCTTGAAGAACTTATTTATGTAGAACAGCATCTGAGTAATACCTCTACCAAAGCCTATGGTGAAATGACAGAACTACTACTTAAACATCGTGATTACCCAGGCACAAAAAATGGTAGTGGGCTGTTTCAGGTATTAGTGGGTCTCAAGATGCGCGAAACCTATGAACAGATCACTAAGAAGGTAGCCAACCGAGTAGCGATGTAAATTAGCAACCTAAATATCTAGGAAAAAGGTAGTAGGGTGAAGGGCTAGAGAGCGAAGAGTGAAGGGTGAAAATTCGCTCTTTACACCTTCACTCTTTACGCTTCATACAACTACTTGTCAGCTGTTTTTTGGTGAGAGGCAGTTGCCTGTAGCTCCTCAACCGCATCCCATGCTGCTGCACAAGCTGGAGATGTAGCACCTTGTTCGGCACATACTTGGCGCGCTTCCTGTCGAGCTACATCAATTTCATCTTCAATAAATAAACGCTTAGGCTTTTCGACAAAGTCACTCTTGCACAGAATATCTGAAATTGAAATAACCCCCAGGAGACGCCCCTGCACCACGGGAGCACGACGGATCTTTGTATTGGCAAATAACCGCGCCACGTACTCTACGCCCAAATCTGGCGTTACCACAATACAGGGCTTAGTCATGATCTCAAATACCCGCAGTTCTTTTGGATCATGTCCATAGGCCGCAACTTTGTAAACAATATCGGTTTCAGTCACCATGCCATAGGGGTCTTCTTCACTACGACGGTCTACAATCAGCGCGCGTAAGCCCTTTTCTTTCATGAGCTTAACGGCGTCAGCCACTGTTGCGGAACCACTGATAGTGATCACATCAGCGGTCATAATATCCTTTGCCTGCATCATAATGACACTGTCCTCGTCTAAACATAAGTAAAAGAGACCCTCTCCTATGTGAGAATCTCCTGGTTTTATCCTTTAGTTAACCCTCTAACCCGTTTAATTTTCTAGGAGTAACTGCCTAAATTTAGGTAGTAAGATTAAACGTCATATTCCCGTTGTTGCAAAACTTCTGGATCATCCATATAAGAATCACTTCCATAGAAGTCTTTCTTGGGCTTCTCGACAAAATCGCTCTTGCGCATAATATCTGAAATTGAAATAACCCCCAGGAGACGACCCTGAACTACCGGAGCACGGCGAATTTTAGTATTGGCAAATAACCGAGCTACATACTCTACGCCCAACTCTGGTGTAACTACGATACAGGGCTTGGTCATAATTTGATAAACCCGCATTTCCTTTGGGTCATGCCCATGGGCGGCTACTTTGTAAACGATATCAGTTTCAGTCACCATGCCATAGGGATCGTCTTCATTACGACGTTCCACAATCAGTGCGCGCAAGCCTTTTTCTTTCATCAGCTTAACGGCATCAGCGACTGTTGCTGAACCGCTGATGGTAATCACATTTTTGGTCATGATTTCCCGTGCTGCCATCATTGCCTTAATCTCCTTACTTACAAATAGAACTCTATATGCCCAGACATTTCTAAACGGTATCTCTTCAACTAACAAACAGTCATGTAGGCTTCCAGTGCCGCACTACTCTTCGGATATGTCACCATTAAGTAATCGAAATATTCACATGTGGTGCGAGTAACAGAGTCATCAGCCGTAAATCTTTGAGCACAGTGCGCCGAAAACTGACTAAGTTAGGTGAACTCAATCTTTTGCAAGATACAAACAAGCTGTTAAATTGCTTGGGTTCTGCCCCCAGACCCCCAATTCTGAGTGCTTTAAGTCTGGCCTCCCCCAGGATTGGAGGACGGGAGGGGGCCTCGATATCTGAGAACTAATTAGGATCACCTACTTACTATCTAAAAAGTATCGGTCTGCAATAGTCCCATAGTGAGGGCAAGGTACTTTTGAGCCCACCTCAATTTCTAGTCGAGATTATCTTCTTGGTGAGTTTTAATTGTGCAGTCAGATTGAGGGTAGGCAACACAGGTCATGACAAATCCTGCTTCGATCTGTTCATCTTCCAAGAATGATTGATCAGACTGATCTACCGTACCTGACACGATTTTTCCAGTGCAGGTGGAACAAGCTCCGGAACGACAGGAAACAGGTAGATCAATACCCTGCTCTTCGGCAGCATCAACAATGTACTGATCATCAGGTACATCAATAACCTGCTGTGCTTCGTCTTCACCAATGAGAGTAACCTTATAGGTTGCCATCAATTATTCTCCTCTCTACAAAAATATGACTGCGTTCCTAATGCCAAACAGCTCAGACCAAGATTAAGTTTGCTAGGCTACTAGTAACACTACATCCTAAACACCGATATGCTGGAGTCATCGGTGCCAGGTTGGTTCCACACTTGCTGCAATCCATTCACAGTGCCTATGTCTACTAACCCTCAAAAAAACCCTATCTGGGAAAGATTAGAATTAGGAAGACGTAGCAAAGCTGCCCAGGGAGGCTACGCTGGCTACGGCTCACCTGCATTTGGCGAAAAAACAGTTGATGGTAACCTGGTAGCGGATGAAAAAGAACAGCAAGTTATTGAACTTATACGTCGCCATCACAAGTCTGGAAAATCGCTACAGCAAATTGCCAACTGGATGAATACCCAGGGCTACAAGACCAAGCGAGGTAAGGAATGGCAACGTATATCGGTTAAGCGTGTCCTAGATAGGCTATATGGAAAGACTCCCAGATTAACCAAAGTCCAAGACAAACCTGCACCCACATCTGAGAATGAAGTCTAGGTAAAACCTAAACCTTTCGAAGGTCTATACTATATGGACTTTTTAATCGTTATAACGTTACATCCCTAACTATATACCTCAGGTTAGTTAAAGTCCATACTTAGTAGACTTTTAATCTTCTTTACCTGTTACATCCCTAATGACCCTTGATAAGGCCTTAAATTCAAAGCCAGTTTCAATATCTAACATTGATGCTGAGGCCACTGGGGTAACCCATGGGGCAATGATGTCAGCGGCTCCATTGCAAACGGTCACTCCGATGATGACCGATGCTATTGATCGGCAGGTGTTAATGGTATCTGCTGATTGCCCATTGAGTCGTGCGATCGCAACCATGGGTGCTGTTCAGAGCAATTGTGGCTTAACCACGGGTAGCTCTAGTAGCCGCCACGCTAGCTGTACTTTGATCGTAGAAAATGAGCAGGTCATTGGTATTTTTACCGAGCGAGACATTGTCAGACTGACGGCAAAAGAGACGAAGTTAGACTCGCTAACCGTAGCCGATGTGATGACATCACCGGTGAAAACGCTACAAGAGTCTGCATTTCAAGACATTTTTGCGGTTTTATTTTTATTCCGTCGCTATCGAATTCGGCATTTACCCATCGTTGATGAGCAAAATCGTCCCATTG
>JAHQVZ010000009.1 GCA_019634055.1 Leptolyngbyaceae cyanobacterium MAG.088 | reverse complement strand
TAAATATTTAGCCTCTAGACTAGAGCCTTCGGCATTATTGTCTAGTGTTTTGAGATTTAGCGTTTCTATATGGCTAGAAATAATATCTAACAATTCAGCCTTCTCAAAAAAGTAATGGCCTTTTTCAAAGGTGGTGGCTGCAATTTTGCCAAGCAGTGACAGCTTTTCTGTGATGGAGAGCTGATAGCGACACTGATCGCGCTGAATCCCCCGCGCCCGATCCCATTTTTGTAATAGGATATCTAGCCCAGCTTGGTAGAGTTTGGCCCGTTGCTTGGGGAAACTGGAGCGCGCGAGGAACACCGAGCAAAGTAAGCTCAATAATATCGGTGTTCTCATTAATTCTTTGAGCGGTTGGTTCTCGGCGGTATCTAGTGCTTCTAAAAACTGTTTGGTTTTGAGCTCAGCAGCGCCAGCATCTGGAAGATTGGCCGTAAACCACTTTTGGGCAAATACTTGAATTTGAGATTGACTAAAGTCATCAACTTCAACATTGTAGAATCCGGGCAGATAAGGGCTATCACTCGTCATGCGAGTGGTAATCATAAAGCTATTATCGGGATATGCTTGGGTAAAGCCTTGGATTTCCCTAACAACCGTCCCCATATGCTCTGAGGAAATTTCGTCTAGACCATCGAGCAATAGCAGAAATCGCCCTTCTTCCAACAATGTCTTAAGGGTAGCATCGTCAATTTCTACGCCTTTGAACAGCTTCTTCAGGTAGGCGAATAGGTCAACGATGGGTTCGTCTACCGCTTTTGCCTGAATTTGATCAGCAGAAAAGTGATGCCTTAGCGTGACAAAAATAGGTATCCGATCAGGGCGGTAGAGTCCCTCAATACACTGCTGGGTGACATACTGAAGAAACGTGGTTTTGCCTGAGCCTGGTTTCCCGAGCAGTAGAATCTTATCGGTTTGGCGGATGATGTCTAGGGCATCTAAGGAGCCTGGATGGGTTTGGGTGAGGTGTTGCCGAGGTGAGTCCGTTATTGAAGGTTGTAGTTCATCTAGATCTAACCACTGTTTATGTCGCAGTTGAGGAATGATGCGAATGGGGGTGTATAGCTTCTCAAGTGGGATGGGATGGCCTAGCTCTAGAGAGGATTGCAAGAGGCCACACTGCTTCACAATGGAAGGCTGCAGATACTGGCGTAATTTTGTCACCCAGTCCAATTGGGAGGTGGCGGGTGCCGATGGGGATGGGATCGCTGTGGGCTGCTGTTGTTCTACCGAACGCTTAGGGGTTGCGATGACTACCGCCGGGAGGTCTGCAATTTCTTCCCACTCCAAGTTGAGTTGAAAGCACAAATCAATAAAGGTATTGCGCTCAATGGGGCGTCCGGTAAAAAATTTCCAAACCGACTGGCGAGTGTTCAACCCGACTTCAAAGGCGAGTTGCTCTTGGGTCCATCGGGTTCGTGAGAACGCATGTTTGGCTTTAACTTGGCCTTCTTCGGAGGCTTTTAGCGATCGCTTTCCCATGGGGTATGGCAATACTCTACTAAGTTTACGGTTGGAAAGATAAGAGGAGGTTTACGGCTTTAGAGAAGGTAGTTTATAGCCCAGGTAATCTGTGGTGTCTTGAATGCCCTCTTTTTCAAGATCGAGCATGTCACGTTCGCTCTGGGCAAAGCACACGAATAAAACAGCGTTTACTTTACCTTCGCTGCACACTGGATATGCCCAGAGGACTGTTGCTTCTAGGCTGCGTTGAAGCTCCTGTAAGGAGGCTTCTAACTCTGATGGTATGGCTAGAGACTCTGATGGAGGGCTGTTTTCAACCACCAAAGGTTCTGGAAACTGAGCCTGGAGCACTGTTATCCAGTCGCTGGAGAGATTAGGCAGCTTAGAAATAATCGGCTCTGCTGTTTGTGAGGTGGCTTCTAGCCACTGCTCTGAGTGGAACTGGTAGAGCAGGGTGCGGCTGCCCTCGATAAACTGACATAGATTTTGAAGCGTTTCGAGTAACAACCCGTCGGCAGCTGTTTTCTCCTGTTGCTTTTGCCGCAGCTGTCGTTGTGAACTCTTCCATGACTGATAGCGCTTTAAAGAGGTTGTAACCACTTCTGATTGACGAGCACTTTGATAGCGCTCTATCAGGGCGCGCACCCGATGGCTAAGGACAGCCCAACTAATGGGTTTGGTAATATAATCGCTGGCTCCAGACTGAAACGCACGATCGACAAATTCGGGCTTATCTAAAACCGTAATCATTAAAATAGGCACTTGGCTGGCCTTGGGCAACTGACGAAGCCGGTGGCAGCATTCAAAGCCGTCCATGCCTGGCATCATGGCATCTATGAGCACCATATCAGGCTGTAAGCGTTGATAGTCTTGCAAACACTGCTCGCCACTGCCTGCTTGAACAACAGAAAATCCTTCCTGCTCCATCGCAACTTTCATCATCATTTGCAATGTGCGATCATCATCGACAATGAGAATTAAAGGCTCTGCAGGATTAGGCATATTCACAAGCAACAGGAGAACGGTGGAGGCAGTGGTAGAGACCATAGCAGTACGCACGTTCAGGATACCCAATCGAACTTTATTGATTACGACTGAAAGATATCCCTAAAGATATACACCCCGTATACATGAACATAAACAGTGGCTTGCCACAATGGACGCATTGAGTTGAGAGACGCGTTTGATGGCTTTAGATCGGGAACTACGCATTCTGCATGTGCTTAACCATATCCGTGAAAGCGGTAATGGAATTGTCAATGCCACTATCGATCTGGCTTGTAGTCAAGCCAAATTGGGTCATCAAGTCGCTGTTGCTTCTGCGGGTGGCGAATACGAAACCTTGCTACAAGAACATGGTGTTCAGCACTTTTCTCTTGACCAGCATCGCAGCTTAGGTAATATCACTAAAATGTGGCAGCGCTACGGTGCCATTATCAATAGCTTCAGGCCCCATATCGTGCATGGCCATATGATGGTTGGTGTTTTGCTGGCTTGGGGGTATCGGCAGTCTCATCGTTGTCAGCCAGCCTCCGTTATGGCTGCGTTGCCCTCACTAAGGGCAACGCAGCTACATGAGCGAGACAACTGTGACTATGCTATTAGTGCTACTGTTCATAACGAGTTTCAAAGCAATGCCATTTTGATGGGGTTAGCCGATCAGCTTATTTGTGTGAGCCAGGCGGTGGCCAATGCCATGCAGCGGCGGGGTGTTCCTGCGACTAAGCTCCAAGTCGTTCTCAATGGCACCCTGGGTAGTCCGCGCCAAGCCACTAAAACCTCAGAGCCTGCTGTAAAACTTGCTGGCTCGGCCATTTTGACCGTGGCTGGTATGTATCGGCGAAAAGGGATTAGTGAGCTGATAGAGGCCTTCTCTCGACTGTCGGAAAACCGTCCTCACCTAAATCTCTATATTGTCGGAGATGGCCCTGACCGTCAGGAATTTGAGCAGCAGGCGCAAGAGACCTCGGTGGCTGACCGGATTCATTTTGAGGGTTTTCAAGCCAATCCGCTGGCTTATATGCGTGCTGCTGACATTTTTGTGCTGGCCTCCCACCGTGAACCATTTGGCCTTGTGCTCAGTGAGGCTCGATCCGCTGGATGTGCCATTGTGGCCAGTGATGTGGATGGCATTCCAGAGGCGCTAGATGGTGGCAAAGCAGGCATTTTGTGCTCTCCGCAAAGTTCATCATCGCTGGAGATAGCCCTACTTAAGCTGGTGAATGACCCTGAAAAACTAGAAGACTATCAGGCGCGATCGCGAAAGAACTTGGGCCGTTTTCAGGTGGCACGAGTGGCTGAAGAAACCCTGTTGGTGTATGCCAAAATGCTTCCGGTTTCTGTGGCCAATGGGGATAACGTTGCGCCATCTGTTGCAGCCAAAGCACTGCCTTCCACTTCTCTCGGATAGGAAAAACTTGCCAATACGGACCAGTTACGTTCTGATTGCCTTACTCTGAGGAGGGGGTGAAACTGCCGACAGGGGCTATCCCATTGGCAGTCTGATTCTGTTTATTTACGGATGTGGTTGTCCCGTAGATGTGTTTGTCCTGCTAGGGCTAATCTCTCGTCAGGAGAGATTGGATTGTTGTATATACGTATTTATTTTAAATCAAACAAATTATTCAATAAGTCAAACAATAAGTCAAACATGTGACTGCCAAGCTTAAGAAGTAGAGCGAACAAGGCATCATCATGAAAATTGCACTTATCCATGACTATCTAACTCAGTTTGGAGGCGCGGAACGTGTCTTTGAATTGATGTGTCAGCATTTCCCTCAGGCCGATATTTTTACATCGGTGTATGATCCCGAAAATACGATTGACTTGGGCGATCGCAAAATTACCACCACTTTTTTGGATAACGTCCCTGGTTCGTCCAAGAATTTTCGCATGCTTGCTCCCTTTTTCTACCCTGCTTTTCGCAGCTTAGACTTACAGGAATACGACCTAATCTTAAGTAGCTCTGCCGCCTTTGCTAAAGGTGTTCGAAAGCGCCCTGATGCGACTCACATTTGCTTTTGCCACAACGTGACTCGCTTCTTGTGGGATACCAAAGTTTATCTCAACCAATACACCCAGTTTCGCCCCTTTGCCCCTATCCTTACCCCTATCTTGAATCGCCTCAAAACAGCGGACTTGGCATACGCTCAGGAGCCAGACCTATATATTGCTAACTCCACAACCGTTGCTAGCCGTATTGAGGCTATTTATAATCAACCGGCACAAACCATTAACTATCCGATTGATAGTCAACGGTTTCAGTTCTGCGAACAAAAGTCCGACTTTTTCCTCGTTGCCTCTAGACTCATTAGCTACAAGCGCATTGATGTGATTGTTGAGGCCTTTAACTGGTTGGGATGGCCTTTGGTGATTGTGGGTACTGGCCCAGAAAGGGAACGGTTAGAGGAGATGGCTATGCCCAACATTACCTTCCGAGGGCATGTGAGTGATGATGAGCGCTGCCAGTTAATGGCTCAGGCCAAAGGTGTTATTGTTGCAGCACTTGAAGACTATGGCCTGGTACCGATCGAGTCAAACTTTAGCGGCACGCCTGTGGTTGCTTATGGTAAAGGTGGCGTCCTAGATACCCAAGTCCCTGGTAAGACAGGATTCTTCTTTGATCGCCAAACACCAGAGTCACTGTACGAGGCGCTGTTAAAAGCCGGTAAACAGCCTTGGGACCATCATGCTATTCGTCAGCACGCATTTGAGAACTTTACCGAAACTGTCTTCTTTAAGCGGGTTAAGGATATTTTGGATGCCAGAGGATTTACTGACATTATGACGTTCCCTCAGGCACCCTCAGAGATGCCTGTTTCGGATATGGCCGTTTCAGAGGTCGCTGCCTCAACGTTGATGGCTGCATAAACCTGAAGGCCTAACCTCAAAGCCTAGAACTGAAAGTTTAAATTTTGAGGCCTAACAAAACTCAGCACCTGGTAGATACAGCGCTGAAATGCTCTCGAAATAGTTGATGGAACAGCCAGCCATAGTAAGGACTATGGCTGGCTTTCATGTAACAGCTTCACACCAGAAACTATTGAAGGGTTTTGAAGGAAATAATCTTTTGCCGCAGGACAAGGACATTCTGGAAAAAATTAGGCGACGCATTCCATTCCGCACTGCAATTGCCATGTACAAAAGACTTTTTAAATGAGTATTCTAATAAACCTCAGGGAG
>JAHQVZ010000070.1 GCA_019634055.1 Leptolyngbyaceae cyanobacterium MAG.088 | reverse complement strand
GCACCTGGTGTGGCTGCTATTGTGATATTGGCGAATGGATTTGGACTGTTCAATTTACTGGAATGGAAGATCCGTGATGAGTTATATCGTCGTAGTTGGTTAACTGCTGCTGATAACCGCGTAGTGTTGGTCACAATCGATGAGTCTGATATCCAGGCATTAGGTAATTGGCCTATTACTGATGAAACGCTGGCTAAGGCTCTGATTAAAATTCGAGCACAAGAACCTCGGGTAATTGGATTAGATCTTTATCGTGATTTACCCGAAGAACCGGGACACAAAGAATTACTGGAGACATTTAAAACCACGCCCCAATTGATTGGTATTGAGACGGTTGCTGAACCGCAGATAGCTCCTCCTGCTGTTTTAGCAGAAACGGGGCAGGTTGCTGTTGCCGATATCCCACTGGACGACGATCAAACTATCCGACGTATTTTAATCGCTGCCAAAGATGAGCGGACATCTGCTATTAAAACTGGATTGGGCACCCAGGTTGCTCTTAATTATTTAGAGCAGGACGGTATTATTCTCGAATCTTTGAACCCTGACCGACAAAAGTTTCAGTTAGGTCAGGCAGTTTTCTTGCCAATGGTACGGCGGGCAGCAGGATATCCTAACGATGTTCTAGGAGGGTATCAAATTTTGATGGGTTGGTATGGCCCTAGTCACCGATACCCACAAGTTTCCATTAGAGATGTACTGGCAGGTAAGTTGCCTGACGATTTGATGCGCGATCGCATCGTTTATATTGGCTCCATCGCCACCAGTACCAAGGATTTTTTTGCCACACCTTACAGTGGTGGCTTAAAACCAACAGACAAACGTATGGCTGGCGTACTCATCCATGCCAACATTACTAGTTATCTATTGAGCACTGCCCTAGGACAGCGGCCTTTATTAAAGGGCTGGACATGGGAGTATCAATGGCTATGGATTAGCCTATGGGCCTTATTTAGCACAGTAGTCAATTGGGGTTTAGAAAGCTACAACCATCAGGAAAGTCGTCGAAGACGATGGTTTCTCATGCCCAGTGTTGTCACCGGCATAAGTGCTGTGATACTCCTGGGGGGAAGCTACGCTAGTTTTCTACTGGGGTGGGTAGTTCCTGTGGTACCGCCGATAGTAGCGTTAGTGGGGAGTGCGATCGAAACCACTGGCCGATTTAAAAAACATCGACTCAATCTCACAAATCAGCAGCTAGTATATTCTAACCAACAGCTTTTAGACTATTCGCTCACCCTAGAAACAAAGGTAAAAGAAAGAACCCGAGAGCTCGCCCAAGCTAAACAGATTGCCGACAATGCAAACCAAGCCAAAAGCGAGTTTTTAGCCAATATGAGTCATGAACTGCGTACACCGCTTAATGGCATCTTAGGGTATGCCCAAATTTTGCAAAACTCACGAGCATTAACAAACGAAGCACACAGTAAAGTCTCGATCATTCATCAATGTGGCAATCATCTACTGACCTTAATAAACGACATTTTGGATCTTGCCAAAATTGAGGCCCGTAAGCTTGAGCTGTTTCCACAAGATGTTTATCTAGAGCCGTTTCTGTCGGGTGTGGTTAAAATGTGTCAGATTCGTGCTCGCTCAAAAGAACTGGCATTCAATCTCAATCTGGATCATCCACTACCCCAAATAGTAAAGATTGATGAAAAACGCTTTCGCCAAGTCTTGATCAATCTCATTGGTAACGCTATAAAATTTACCGATCAAGGTAGTGTGACATTTGGTGTAACGCGATTAGACAACAAGGCTTTAGATAGCGAGGTTTCTAATGGAGCATCGCAGCCACCCCCATGTTGTCGACTGCGTATATCAGTTAAGGATACAGGAATTGGAATAGCATCAGACCAATTACAACAAATTTTCAAACCATTCGAACAAGTTGGTCATAGTCAACAGAAATCAGAAGGTACAGGCCTAGGGTTAGCTATTAGCCAACAAATCATCACGCTAATGGGGAGCCAACTACAGGTACAAAGTACGCCAGGGGAGGGCAGTCTATTTTGGATGGATTTAGAGATTCCTATATTGGAAGAGGTTGACACCAATCACGCTATCACCCCAGGCAACACTATTGTTGGAGTCAAAGGCAAGGCTCCCAGCATCCTGGTGATTGATGACAGCGTAGGAGATTCCAAACTGCTAGTAGATTTTCTCAGTTCCATTGGATTTCAGGTCCAAAGCAGCCAAGATGGCTTATCTGGTTTAGAGCTTGCTAAGCAGCATTGCCCTGACTTAATCATTACTGACTTGATGATGCCAAATCTAAATGGGATTGAATTTCTTCAACAATTACGTCAGAACAACGCAATAAAATACATACCAACTATTGTAATTAGCGCTTCTGTTTTTGAAGTAGATCGCCAACAAAGTTTAGAGGCTGGGGCCGATGTTTTCTTTCCCAAACCCATTGACTTAAAGAAATTAACAGAAACGCTACAAACAATGTTGGACTTACAGTGGCTATATGACGAAAATATTTCTAATTCGCTTGAAACTGAAACCAACCAACCAATCGATAGAGCGATAAACACACCTGTCTTAATCCCTGAGTCTGTTTTAGAAGAGCTTTATCACTGGGCAATGATGGGAAATATTGCAGACATCGAAACTAAGCTCAGTACGCTAGCCATAACCGATGTTAAATCTCAGCAATTAGTGAGAACACTAAAAATCTTAGCTTCAAATTTCCAAATCACAGAAATCAAGCAGATCTTGCAGGCTCATGTATCTCTGAAGAAAAACCTATGACTATCTCCTGTGACAAATCAGTTCAAATCTTGATTGTGGATGATAATCCCACAAATTTAAAGGTGTTGTCCAATGCGCTTCAAGGGAATGACTGGACGATGCTAGTTGCTACTGACGGAGTATCTGCCATTGAACAGGCCCATTACGCTCAACCTAGTCTTATTTTACTAGATGTAATGATGCCGGGCATTGACGGATTTGAAACCTGTAAACGACTGAAAACTGATGTTAAAACACAAGCAATACCTATTATTTTTATGACCGCCCTTGCAGATGCTGAATATAAAGTGCAAGGGTTAGAAATGGGCGCTGTAGATTACATCACTAAACCGTTTCAACAACAAGAGGTGGTTGCTCGGGTCAAACTGCATTTACACCTTCAGTTTCTTAGTCAAGAACTAGAAGAAAAAAATAAACGACTAACTCAAGAAATTACGGAAAAGACCATTGCCGAATCTCGATTGCAACAATTAACGCAGGAGCTTGAACATAGAGTTGAGCAACGAACGACTGAGCTATCAGAATCTTTGAATCAGTTGCAACAAACGCAGATACAACTGATTCAAAGCGAGAAAATGTCAGCATTGGGCAATTTGGTGGCAGGCGTGGCCCATGAGCTCAATAACCCCATTAGTTTTTTACAGGGCAATTTAGAGCCACTTCGGGAATATACCCGAGATTTGTTAGCGTTAATAAAATCATATCAAAAGACATTTCCAAATCCAGGGGAAGCGATTCAAAAACAGATTGAAACCATTGAGTTAGATTTTTTAAGCCAAGATTTAGAAAAGATTCTGGCTTCTTGGGCCACTGGCATGGAGCGTATTTATACTATTAGTGATAGTCTTCGAATTTTTTCACGGGCAGATAAAGAACATAAGGTGTCATTTGATGTACATGACGGCCTGAACAGCACCTTATTGATTCTAAGACATCGCCTCAGAGCTAATGAAAATAGGCCAGCAATTGAAGTTAAAAAGTACTACCAGGATATTCCAGAGATTGAATGTTTTGCAGGCCAACTAAATCAGGTTTTTATGAATCTATTGGCAAATGCCATTGATACATTTGATGATATTAGTCAACCATCAAGCGTCAAAGGACATAAAACTCAATCACACCTAATAACAATCAGCACTGACTTGGCCAAAGATGAGAAAAGTATTTTAATCAAGATTGAGGATAATGGTGCAGGTATTGACGAGGCGATTAAACCCCGTATTTTTGATCATTTATTTACGACCAAAGAAGTGGGACGGGGAACAGGTTTGGGATTAGCTATCGTGCGGCAAATTTTAGTTGATAAGCATGGCGGCTCTATTGATGTAGAATCTACCGTAGGCCAGGGGACAAGTTTTACGGTGATCCTGCCGATCCAATCTTTAACAATTTAGCCAATTGAAGCCAGTTGACCTAGATGGTAGCGTAATATCATGCCCTGGGAGTTATGCGCTGATATCGCTTCTCTGTTATTCTAGACGTCGTCATTCAAATACTCATATCATTGCAGAACTTAATCTAGCGATATAAATAGTGCTTAAGGCAGCTCATAGTTTTCCCATTAGTCACATGGTATATCGATCAAATCATGGCATTGCGAGATAAATACTATGTATTAATTAAGGTATTGTTCGGGATAGGACAATGTGGATATTTACTGTTTTACCCAGCCATTTTTCAGACCGCTGCAAATGCTCTCATGGCTCAGGCATCACCACCAGTTCCTCCTATTATTCCGCCAGAAACACCGTTGCCAGATACGCCACTGCCACCATCCTTTCCCTCTTCCGATGAACTGTTGTCTCCTGATGAACCATTACCATCAGAGGATGACCTACTTGACGGAGATGTAACATTTTATGTAGCCGACATTGAGGTTGTGGGTAGCACGCTTTTTGATGAAGAAGACTTAGCTGATTTACTGGATCAATATCGTAACCGTCAAGTTAGCTTTAATGAACTTTTAGATCTTCGCGCAATGATTACTGACCTGTATGTACAAGCAGGCTATCTGACATCAGGAGCGTTGATCCCGCCTCAAACTGTTACTAACGAGACTGTCATTATTCAAGTGGTTGAGGGGCAGTTAGAAGATATTGTTGTGACAGGGAACCAGCGTCTAGATACGGACTATATTCGTAGCCGCGTGGGTTTAGCGGTCCAGCCTCCTCTCAACGTGGATAAACTTTTAGCTGGTCTACAGCGATTACAGCTAAATCCATTGATTGAAACAGTATTTGCTGATTTACAAGCAGGGGTTGCCCCAGGTACAAGCTTGCTTATTGTCGATGTGGTTGAGGCAGACTCATTTACAGTCAATACGAGTTTGGCCAATAGTCGTCCCCCTAATATTGGGGGGACACAGGTAAGCCTTGGTGTTGATGAAGGCAACCTATTTGGCATAGGCGATCGAATTACATTAGATTACCAGCATACTGAGGGTAGTGACGGGGTGAACTTTAGTTACACTGTGCCGATTAGCCCTAACAATGACACAGTGCGACTGGCTGCAGGGTACGCAGATAGTCGAATAATTAACTCTGATTTTTCAGTGCTCGATATTTCCTCTGATAGTGCTTATTATCAGCTAGACTATCGTCGACCATTGGTTGAAACGAATACTATATCGGCAGTTCTTGGTCTAACCCTATTCCACCAAACCAGTCAGACTCGTTTAGGCATAGACGATATTGGGCCCTTTCCCCTTTCCCCTGGGGCCGATGAAAATGGTCGTACGCGTGTCAGTGCTGTGCGCTTTTTGCAAGAATGGACCCAGCGAAGCCAAAGTCATGTGCTGGCATCGCGATCGCAATTTAATATCGGTGTAGACTTACTCGATGCCACCATCAATGACAATGCCCCCGACAGTCGTTTCTTTTCCTGGCAGGGGCAGGGGCAGTGGATAAAACTGTTGGGCGACCCGAATCGGCTGTTTCTTTTGCGAGGTGATATTCAGCTTACCACTGATGATTTACTGCCCTCAGAAGAGTTTAGTCTGGGGGGTGGACAAAGTGTCCGAGGCTATCGACAAGATGCGCTACGGCGAGATAATGGCGCATTAGTATCGGCAGAACTACGCTGGCCCATTGCCAAAGTGCCAGAATTAGAGGGAGTACTTCAGATTACGCCCTTTATGGATGTTGGCACTGTGTGGAACAATGATGGTAGCTCACCTGGACCAGATACTCTAGTGGGAACAGGATTTGGACTACTCTGGCAACAGAGTGACAATTTTTCTGCTCGGCTAGACTGGGGTATTCCTTTGGTCGATCTGGATACAGATGATGGAGGGTTACAGGACAGTGGCATTCATTTTTCAATCCAATACACACCGTTTTAAACACCATTTTAAGGTGGGTAGGCTCGACCATTTTCCAAAGGCAACCTATTGGGTCGTAAGTGTAGGTTAACGCACTTGTTGAATGATAGTAAGACCATTAAGGAGAGTGCGATCGCTACTAATATGGCTCAGTTTCACCTGGGCGTCATCCGAGGTTCCGGGCTTTAGGCGTCGCTGTCGCAATTGCTTAAAACTACCTGTTGCCAATACATTCAGCTGTGGGGGGGTAATGTCATTCTTCTTACGCTTTAGTCCATAGGACGCATTTGCTTGCCGCATCTGATGGTCAAAGCCCTCTAAAAAATGTTGTAGTTTCGATCGATTAGCCGCTTGGGTCAACTCCACATTCACAACATAGTAGGGGTCCACCAAAGATTCCGAGAGTGTCACACAAAAGTCTTCCACAGGAAGCTTATCTTGCAGAGCCACCATTACCTGAGACACATGATATTCCGTCGTTTTTTCTGAAATAGCGGAGAGAGTTCCTCCCTGGCGGTAGCGAAACACAATGACGGGCACACCATGGCGCATATCCACCACTTGGAGCACATCGCCAATGTCATATCGACAAAATCCAGAATAGTTTGTTATCAGCACCCGGTAATATTCTCCTAGTTGAAGTTCGTGGGGCAACAAGGTCTTCGGTATCTCTTTATCCCACTGATCTGGGGCAATAAATTCAAAAAAGTTTGTCTTTAGCGCCAGAATAGCCCCATCGGCATTGAGACGACAGTAGCTACCAAAGACCGCTTCAGAAGCGGCATAGGTACCTCCAAAAATAGGGGTTTCACCAAAATACTCATGGAAACGCTCAAAGTAAAAGTCTGATGGTCCCCCTCGGGCAGTGATTAAAAACGTTAACGTTGGCCACACATATCGGGGAAGAAGACGACCATGGGCAGATAAAATAGCTTGCAACTGTTTAGCCCGCTGAGGTTGGGGCGATAGCTGCTGATTGAGGGACTGGCGTAATTTTGGTTCTAAAAGAATGTCTTGGGAAATTTCACCCCGGCCAATATCGTCAATTAAGGCTGGCCCAAACTTTTCTAAGTAAGCACATAGCTGCAGCATAATCAGCGGAAAGTTTGCCGCTATATTGGTCAGGTTTTGCTGCAACAGTCCAAACAACAAACAAACATAGTTACGGGCAGCGGTACTATTCACCAACAGGGCATCGTAGGGTTGGGCACAGAGCTGCTTAAACACCATCGAAGGGGTGGTACGCAGTTGATTTCCACTCACATGGCCATAGGGAACCCCCCCCTCAGTTTTCCCTAGAGGGGCAATTGATGTGGTTAGTAGTAGCTTTCCTAAAGACCGCCCTTGAGAACTGGCCTCTTCGAAGGCGTACCCCATGGCCACCTGATTGGCGTAGGCTCGGGTTTGTTTAACGCGTTTGGTAATGGGAATTAGCTTACAACTGCCTGTGGACCCGCTGCTCATGTTAAAGCTCAGCACAGGCCACGGCGATACCACGTTGGCCTCTCCTGCAGCAGCGCGCTCAAAATAAGGGGCATAGCCGTCATAAGTCCACCGAGGCACCTGCTGTCGAAAATCTTCAATGCTGCTAATGCGGTCTAGTTTTAGTGCTTGTCCCAGGGCTGTTCCCTGCTGTTCATTCAGTAACTTTTTCAGAAATTTAGATTGGATAGTGCCTGCCTTTTCTAGCTGACTGGAAAAAGCTCGCTGCTGCCACTGGGCAACCATCGCAAATAGTTGAACGGGGACATGGGACATAGGCTGTCTTACAATATGTCTTGTTTTCTTAAAAATATTTCACAATAATAGGATGAAGCAGCGGGCTGATTAAACCTTGTCCACGTCCAGAACTGAGGTTTTTCCGTAGAAGAACCGACAGGGTTGAATTTGGCCATGGTTTAGCTCGCGCTACTTTTTAACGGAGTGATCAATGCCCCAGTCTGTGATTTTTGCTATCAGTTTTACTGCCGCCTTTGTGTTTGCCAGTTTCGTTGAGTATTGGCTCCATCGGCTAATGCATGCGTCTGCCAAAATCGGTCAGCGGCATCGCGATCATCATCGTCGCAATGAAGGCCAGGGCGTACTGTGGGAGTTTCGGGACTATATATTGGGGAGTGCGATCGCAATGGCCATCCCCTTCTTCTTTTCCTTAACTGTCGGTTTGGGCTGGGCTTGCGGTGCCGTTTTCTATGCCGCATTTTCGGCCTATGCCCACCAGCTTCAGCACGAAAACCCCCGCAAATGCTTTTGGATGAAAATGCCCGTCCACTATGTCCACCACAAGTACGGCATGTGGCACCACAATTTTGGCCTGGGCGTAGACTGGTGGGACCATATTTTTGGCACCTACAAGCCGGTTGAATGGCCAGTTGAAGACGACATTCCAGAAGCATCCATGCTGGCCGTGCGCTGGTGGTAGAAATTTAAGACGTTTGTAGAGTCGTTCCATGGAACGACTCTACAAACGCCGTTACCGGCCAAAATTTTCGTAGTTTTCCTTCGCCTGTTTCACCTGGGGTGATAGAGTCAGCACCTTAGATATACCCGCATTTACCCAAGACAGCGGAAAGGTAAACGGTCGCTCAATGTCTAGAAACAGCACCACGCGGTAGCCATCCGTGTCGTTCCAGACCTCGTGGTAGTAGGTGTCATCAAAGATCAGGCTTTTACCTTCCTCCCAATGGGTGATGGTGCTATCCACACGAATGCGGCATTGCTCTTTGGGGTCTGGCACCCGCAGCCCCAGATGATAACGAATCAGCCCCTTATGTTTACCCCGATGCTCAGGAATATGTTTGCCCGGTGCCAGAATGGAAAAGAAGGCTACTTTCAACCCCGGAATAGCCTTGAGCAATGCCCAGGTTTGAGGACACTGTTGGCAATTTTTAGTAGCAACAAAGCCAAAGGCACAGAAATAATAGGTTTTCCACTTATTATCAGGACTAATGCGAGTTTGCCTTGGCATAATGTCCTGAAAACTCGGTAGAGCATTCACATCTGCCAGCACCTGATCCAATTCCTGGCGAATGACAGTCCAATTTTTTTCCAGCTTTGCGGCCCAGGGAAACGTATCAGCGGGAAATATAGGCACATTGCCCAGGGGAGATGAATCGCCTAGCCAGGCTTCAAAACGACGGTACCAGGGGCGATCAAAAATTGGATGAATAGGGGTTTCTGGGCTTTGAGGTGGCGTTATTTGCATAAACTGGACAATACCTTAAGAGAATCTAAAGAACACGCTAAAAATCTGGCAAAACCCGTAGTTAAATCAATGTAAAGATATAGTATCTGGTTAGGTCCTCATCCTGGCATGCTGTCACAATTCCCCCCGTTGGCCTATGAAATTTTTGCTATCTACCTTCAGTGTCTTAGCTGTGTGTGTGTTACCTGCGATCGCGCAGGTAATCCCGGCTGAAAATACCCCTGAAGTTGCCACCACTGTAAATCAGGAGGGGTATTCTATCATGCTTAGCGATGACGCTGATCGCATGGAATTAGAGTGCCGTGCTTATTTAGCCGTCAGTTTTCCTAACGGCATTATTGACTCTGCTTACCTCAGAGAAGACCTGGAAGCCACTTTTTTAGAAGCCGGACGCCGGGGAGGCATTGCCCCTGACACCCTTTATGATTCCAGCGAGGTAATTGCTAACCGGGTGGGAGAACTGATGGAATTGAGTAGCCAGGCATTTGATGTGGAATCGGGCCTCAAGCTGCAATTTCTCTATGAGGAAATGGAAGAGTTTGTTTGCGAGCGGTTGGCTAAAGGTTAGAGAGCCATTTTTAAACTATTCTTACTTTAAAAAACGGCAGGGGTTAACCGTAACGCGATCGCAGCTTCTCTAAACGAGGGAGTTGCGATCGCGTTAGTTGT
>JAHQVZ010000069.1 GCA_019634055.1 Leptolyngbyaceae cyanobacterium MAG.088 | reverse complement strand
GCTCAATGGGGTCCCTCTACAACCCGGAGATCAAGTGCTACCTACGGATAATCTCCAGTTTGTGCCCCCTACCGATACCGTTGGCGAAATTACGGCATTCACCCTACAGGCAACAGACGGTGTGTCTTCCTCAGTTCCCCTAACGGTGCCATTGGCAATCACCTCTACATTGCCAGCATCTGTACCTGCCGTACCTGACGGATCGTTAGCGCTGGTGTCAATGGATTCAAATACAATATCTCCGGTTGAGTTTAAATCTACTGCACCACTATTGGCTGTGGTCAGAGATGTCGTACTAATACTACCTAGCTGTAGAGATGCTCCAGAAATAGTCACATTTCCACCTTCTGTAGCTACTTGATTATCGACCATCACAACACCGACGCCATCGTTATCAGTATCTGCTTGAATGGTCAGACTATCTCCACCAGTATTAACATTGCCCTCGATATCAATATTGTTGCTTGCCTGTGTCTGACGCTCACCCCCTCGGGTGTTAATATCACCAACACCATCATTATCAGCATCGGCTTGTAAGGTAATATCGCCATCAACAGTAATATCGCCACCTAGTTCAATATTGTTATTAGCCCTGGCAGTGAGGCTTACAGGGGCATTTACATCTGTCGTGAACGTAATATCATTAGTTGCCTGTAGTTCAATATTGGCATTGGCATTATTCAACGCGTCAACATCAATGCGGGTTGTACTACCTAACCCTAAATCGGGATCGCTAAATTCATCCACAGCATCCAAATTATTGGTGTCTTCTCCAATCGCCACTACCTGAATGTTGGTGGGATCTAGTAATAAAGTGCCTGTCTCGCCATTGGGTGCCGACGCATCTACCTGACCAGAAAACTCTAACGACTCTTTGCCCGAGATTTCGACAAATCCACCGTCACCATTTGCTGCTTGAACGCTCGCCTGACCAGAAAAGTGAGTATGGTCGTCGGCCCATACAATAATGCGACCACCATCCCCTTCATTCAGGCTATTGGCCGTAATTTGAGTCTCACTATCTACAATTGTTTGAACTGCATTGGGAACGTTCCCTTGACCCTGGAAGTCTCCTCCAACAAGCACTGTACCGCCTCCCAGGTCACCAGAGGCATCCACTCCTGTACCAATCAGCGACACCCGCTCACCCAGTAAGGCAATTTGCCCGCCCTGTTCTCCTGTCGTACTTACCTGACCCGCTACGATGGTACTTCCTGAGAATACCGGCACCGTAGTCGATGTTGTTTGAATATTGACAGTGCCGTCAGGTGCCGTTGTCAACACTAGATCATCTGAGATGACGCCCCCGGTCAATAGCTCTGGCAAACTCAGCGGTGTAATGGTTGGGGTGTCTTCTGTCAGCGCTAAAGAAGACACCTCTAAACCTAGTAAGTGATTATCTGGATTAATGCGTACACGACTGTTGCCAGTGACTGCAAGCAACGTAATTTCACCATCGGGGGCCAGCAGTGTGCCGCTATTGATCACGTCTCCCCCCAGCAGGGTAAGCCCTTGCCCCGCATCCACCTCTAACGTGCCTAAATTTATAATTCCGCCAGGTTCATCAGCACTAAAGTCAAACTGGTCAGGGGTGTCTAAGAATGATGAATACTCCTCAGCAGACATTATATTTAGCCAATTTTCTCCAAAGCCAATGCGATCAGCGGTGGTTGCTGTAAAGTCACCATTGAGATTAAGGGCAGCATCGGCACCAAAAATAATGCCTGCTGGGTTTGTCAGGTAAAGATTTGCGTTGCTGTCGCTAACTTGTAACACCCCGTTAATAAACGAGGCATTGCCACCACTGACGTTACCTAAAATGTTTTCAACATCTGGTGTGGCAACAAAATTGGCAATTTGGTCTTCGTCCAGGCTAAATTCGAGAAAATTATGGAATACGTTTGCTCCATCCTCAGACATCTGCCCACCGGTAATATCGATTTGATTGTCTGTGGATGTGATGACGGTTCCCGCATCTGAGGCGGTAATTGCTTGAGCCAGTAGTATTGGTTTCCCATTGCTTAATGTGGGAGAAGGTAAGGGAGACTGGACCACAGGGGAAGGTGGCACCTCCACCGTATCACTGGGTAAAGGTGTGGGAGAAATGTAAGCAGCAAGGAGGGCAACTGGTAGCATAGCTATCTCTATTCAAGAAGAGAAGACAAACAGGGATAATGGGGATGCGAAATTAGGGAGACATCAATTATGTTAGGAAACCTTTATTGAACGTCGGAGGGGATCGCTATAGGCACATCGGCCATTTGGCAAGATATAATTGGCATCGTATCTTGCAGATCTTCTAGCAATAATACTGCAGGGTGTTCTATCAGCGTTTGCCAGGCATTTTGCCAGGTTTCCGAATCAGGCTGTTGCATCCACTGCACTATGAGGGTATGGACGGCGTCATACCAGATCCCGTTTATTGCCAATAAATTGGGCCGCTCAGCGGCTGTAGTATTAGCTAAAGCCGTTTGTAACTCATCATCGGCCTGGCGTACGATTACCCCACCCACTTGCTTAATCGATTGGTTTGGAGTCAGCTCTGTCTCAAATTGTTCGCACTCAAGACTGACTTCCCAGCGATACCATTGATCGAGTTCCAAAGCAGGCGCATCATCAGGTAAGGTGTAGAGACTAATTCCTGGACCTTCTAGATCTCCTAACTCAGCTGTGTAAAGGACCTCATCACTACTCTCATCCTTTAGGGTAAAGGTAAGATTTTTTGCTGGTTCGGCTACATAAAGCCCAAAGGTGGGACGTTCGAGCAAGGTAGCTCCCCAATTTGTTCCTGCCGGTTGCACAGCTGTTAGATCACCGCAGAAACCCTCGCGTCTACCCGCATCTCTGGTATTGGGTGGAGCCCCTCGATTAGGTGGGTTATATTCTAGGGCGAGGGCCTGTAGACCCATGCTAAATAGCGTACTACAAGCTGTAATGGAACTTATTAAAAAGGTCTTTGCAAAACATGACAGTCGAGACATGGGGGCAGACTCCCTTTTGGTATATGTCTTGTATCAGTTTTAACTACGAGGATTTCAGTGTTCTTTCAGGAAAAGAATCAGGTTTTTCAGGGGGCAGTAATTTAGTTTAGTAAAGCATTGTGATCTGTCAAAGCTAAGGCTTACGCTAGCACTCTTTATTGATGATTCTGTCACAATATGTAGTATTTATAGGCCGACAGCCAATAGCCTTTGGGTAATGAGCGATGTGCGATCGCACCCAAAATAGAATGCGATCGCACGTCGTCCTATGCAAGTGTGAGTTCCCAGGCAATGAGTTTTAAACGACCGTCACGGTCTTCTACGGCAGTGACGGCACGCCCATTAAATAACGGTGCAATGGCCACTTCGCCAATGGACTCTTGATCAGAAGGATTAGTTGCCGACAGTTTTTGTAAGGTCGTTTCCTCTGGACGAACCCGCCATGAGGAAACCGCTAGTAGACCGTCGTTGCCTCGGACAGCCGTCATGTAAAGGTCACTGCTCATGCTGGTTATAGCCGTTCGGCTTGCCCGTCCACCCTGCTGAGCGCTATCCCCCAAACGCTGTAACCCACCATCCCAGCGAATGAGCTTAAGGTTGGCTTGACGTGTTCGCACAGCTGTCACAATCTCACTACCAAGCGTCATTGAAATGTGCCGACCATCACCCGCATCATTTGGGCTACTGCTGTCAATCAACGTCACATTACCGCCTGGTGGAGTTGCCCAGTTTTGTAGGACTAACCGTCCTGTAGCGGTTCGAACGGCTACGGTCAGTCGCCCGATGGCAAGTCGTGTGGCAGCAAACTCAGTCACATGGTCTCCGGCGCTACCGCTGTCACCCTCTTGGTTGACAATGCCTTCTTGATTAATAGACCAATTGGTAACTAGCAACCGATTGTTGGCATCGCGTGCTACCGTAACCGCTTGACCACCGTTCATCGTCACCACAGAGAGTTCACTACTGGCAATGGGGAATTCATCATCTGCCGTTGACTCTCCTAATACTTCAACGGTTTGCCCATTATTTGAGATGCGCCAAACTATCAGCTTCAGGCGTCCCTGGTTTGTGCGCACAGCTGTGACTACCCGCTGAATCGAAAGTCGAGCTGTGGCAATACCGTTGACGGGTTCACCAGAGGAGCCATTATCACCGAGTCGTTCTAACGTATTTCCATCTTCTGACAAGCGCCAGACAATGAGCTTAATGCGTCCGTTATTTGCACGAACAGCTGTCACCATCATGCCAAATTGTTCTTGCTGAACGTCTGGATCATTTAAATGTAAAGAGACAATGTTAATCAGACTTGCTACACCAGCTTGATTACCGCTGTCAGCCTTACGAAGGGTGCCGGGAAGTCCCGTAATGGGGAACTGTAAAGATTGAGCCGTCATCATTTTGACCTCATTAATAGTCGATTAATCGTTGATAGCGTCATGGTTGAGAAAATCAGTCAGCACAAGCGTTGTTACACAAAAATGTTTAGTTAGAGAAGAGAAATTCGATTTCAGAGGAGCCTGGAATAACCTCAATCACAAGTCTTAGATTGGGTATGGGGCTATCGCCGCTGTTCTGAGTCAGGGGAAAGTTGAACTGCCAGGGATCGTTCTCTTCTTCGCAGTCACCGATAGGGCCTGAGAATGAGATGCCTCCTAGATAAGGTACAGTGCCAAAATCTTGATTGATATTGTCAGATTGCATGTACGGCGGATCGTCTATGACAATGTTAGTCATTGTCTGCCAGGTGAAGGTCTCAGCCTGTCTCACGCGTAGTCCGCAGAAGTTATCAGGAATGCTAAGGGTACCGTCATTATTAAAGACTGAGTCAGGCAAGGCCCCTATCGGCAGGGTAATCTTGAAGAGTTGGTCGTCTGGCATAGTGGTGAAGTCTACGATCACCCTTGCATTGTCTGAAAGCTCTATCCAGGGGGGTAAATCCTCTGGATCAACAGGAGTTGGGTCGCCAGGAGTTGGGTCGCCAGGGTCTGGATTCTGCCCAGCTCCCTTGGCTGAGCAAATGTTGTAGATTTTTACATTTCGGGCAATGTCATCAGTGTTGCGCAGTCGCAGCTTCCAAGTGCGAGAATCTTCTGGAAAAGAGTGGATAACTTTGAACCCATCAGCACTGTTGCCTGATACCGCCTGAGTTTCGAAGCCACCACCCACTGTATTGCGATCAGAGGGGCAGCGCCAACGCAGTGTACTTGACTGTTGGGGGCCGATGCTGACCCAGTCGGAGCTGAGATAGGTGTAGGTTGAACGCTGTGCGAGAGCAGACTGCATTAAAGGTGCGCTGGCTAAAATGCCGCCTAGACAAAGCAGTGCAAGAGTCTTGGCCCGAGGGCGAGAAAAGATGGTTTTGCCAAACATGAAATTATCTCCGAGCAATGTAGGATAAACAGGTGTTGCTCTGTTTCATTACCTACTCATCTTGTTTTGATGGCTCTTATGCAAAAAACAAATTTTATTTTGAAAATGGGCTGAAAGACAACAAAGGTCAGGTGCGATCGCACCTGACCTTTGTTGCTATTTGACTACAACCTAAGGCAGAGAACACATGTTGTAGATTTTTACATTTCGGGCAATGTCATCAGTGTTGCGCAGGCGCACCTTCCAAGTGAGAGAATCTTCCGGGAAGGAATGGATAACCTTAAACCCGTCAGCACTGTTGCCTGACACGGCCTGAGTCTCATAGCCGCCACCAACGGTATTACGGCCAGAGGGGCAGCGCCAAGTCAGCGTGCCCGACTGTTTAGCCCCGATGCTGACCCAGCCGGAACTGGTATAAGAGTATGTTGGTGCTGCAGGTTGCGCCAAACTAGACTGCATCAGTGGTGCACCAGCCAGGATACCCCCTAGGCAAAGTAGCGCAACGGTCTTGATCTGCGAACGAGAAAAGATGGTTTTAGTAAACATGAAACATTCTCCGAGCAATGTAGGATAAGCAGGTTTTGTCCTGTTTCACTACCTACTCAAGTCGTTTTGAAGACTTTTATGCAAAACTACAGATCAATATTTGACTTAAATGCAGTGCCCAAGAAAGAAATGAGATCGAAGTCATAATAGACTTCGATCTCATTTTCCACAAGGATTCAACGTAATGCTTACCTATGGGTTAGATGCCCAAATCTGCTAATGCGTGACCAATATCAAAGCTATCTTGGCCACCTGCCCAGTAGATATCTGTGCGCCAATCCCAATTGGCTCCAGTGTAGAAGTGCCAGCTCAAAGTCGAGCCCACATCTCCTGCAGCAAAATCCTTCACCGTAGCAACATTCCAGGTGCTTTCATTGGGACGACGGTACATCATTCTGACGACTGGTCCCATATGGTCATTTTCGTAGCCCTGGTAAGATATGGGCGGATGAGCCATGCCATAGGGATTTTGACTTTCGGTAGAATCAATTGCACAGACGGCAACTCGGGAGGCATAGCGGTCAACGTTATACCAGATAGAACCATCATTGCCGCCAACAGTATAGCGATAGAATCTATAGCTTTGACCATTACCCGGAGTCTCTCGGTACCGCTCAAAGAAGTTCGACTCAGCCGGAACCTGGTTTAAGCGAAAATCTGGGGTGCCGCGATCGTTGTATGAGAAGTTATTGAACCAGTTACGGAAATTGTTGTCGTTACAGTTTCCGCTCGTGGCTTGGGCAACCTGCAGGGGCTGATCTAAAAGCTCGGGCAGCGACGGATTGACCAGGGATCTGGCCCAGCCCTGCGATTTTTGTCGTGGGATTTCATTATTATTGAGAATTGCTGCTGGAATCTCGGTGCCGGGTTCAGAAAATGCATAAAAGACCTCTGCTATATTACTATTTGGGGAGAGGCCAACCGTATCGATACTTTTAGCACCGCGCGGTGCATCTTCTAATACTGCAATCTGGTCATCAGCAAGTTTTACAAACCGAAGTATGCTCTGGTTATCGAGCTTTAATACAGCTATAACAGACTGTTCTCCAAATGATAGTTCTCCATCAGCAGGTAGATCTGCCATGATGGACGGCATGACGTCATCGTCAAGGGATATAGTGGATTGTTGTTTAGGCTCGGTAGGGTTGTTAGCCCACTGCCCTGGTTTTGCAGAGGCAGATAAAGCCACGCTGAGAGAGGTTGCTAACATTAGCAACGCAAGAAAGCGTTTCATTTTCAGGTCTCCTGAAGAATTAAAGTGTGTTGTGAGTGTGAGATGTCAAGAGTGCGATATCGTAGACAAATGTCGCATCCCAAGACTGATGTAGGCCAATATTATGGGTTCAGACCTGATGCTGACCTACCTATGGTTGTTTGACGTATTTCTTTGAAAGAAGCAGAGTTGGCAACGTTGACTAACCAGCAGGTACTGTATCTTCGTCAATGCAGATGGGCGTTGGTTCGTAGCCTACGACAAAAAGCCCGTCATCGTCATAAATAGGCATGTCGAACATAACCAGGATGGTCCCTTCAGGGCAGCCGTTGCCATTATAGACAGGGCCATCATCGTTACCGACAGGTGTACGTGCTGGAGGGCTTGTTGGGGCCTTTTCTAGCTGCGGATTTGGGCGGCGTGCAGGCGTCTGTCGTTCGACTTGTTTGGCAACAGTAGGGCTGACCAAGCTATCGACGACGGGTTGGGCGTAGCTGGCAGTGGCCTGCATTGGCAGTATGGCAATGGCTGAGATAAGGCCGAGAGAAAGATTTGTAGCGGCCTTTCGGGAAAGATTTTCTATAAACATGAGAACGAACTCCAAGTGGTAAGTGATTTAGCAGGTGTTAACCTGTTTCACTACCTACTCAAGTCGTTTTGAGGGCTTTTATGCAAAACCACAAATCTATTTTGAAAAGGCTTTGATTCAGTCAAATTAGGATGATTAGTTCTGGATTACCGACTACTGCCACCTCGTCTTCTGTTACGACGACCTGCATCTCGTGGTGCTGGTGGCGCTCCACGATTCGGTGGGTTAAATGTTATTGCCATCAACTCGTAATGCACTATGTGGAACGAGGATGATGATGTAACCTCCAGTGTTGTAGTAGGGTTATATGATGCTGCACTTAAGCTGAAAAAATACGATAGCAGTAGCATAAGTAAATTCTTGCCTGTATCAGATTTGACTATAAAAATGCCATTAATCTTTCGGGGATTATGGCAGGTATTCTGCAGAGAACGCAGCAATCGTTTATTCAGTCACAGCCTGTCCATGGGTTATGACTTTGCGAGGCAAAGCTGCTAAACCGCTGGCTCCCAATAACGCCATGGCTCCTGGCACCAGTGGTACCCATATTCCCATAGTAAACAGTAACCAGCTGAGGCCATAAAGTGCCAACATGGAAATGCCTAGACTTATGAGCCAGATAGGCCATCCTTGCCGTTTCAATGTCAACATGCAACCAATTAAGGCCCAGCTAGCAATCCATAGCCAGTCAGCCCATATGGGAGCAGATGTTAATAGCGATTGTTCATTTAAGGCAACGGCAACAAGGTATTGAATGATTTGGGCATGGATATCGATACCAGGCACAGTGTTTTGAGGCCATTGCCTTACTCCTAAAGGGGTCAGGAAATAATCTGTTATGGCACTAGGGTCACTCATGCCAATAACAACGGCATAGTTCTCTAGGGTGTCTAACTCTAAATTCCTCTTTAAGAGCGCAGATAGGGTCACGCGTTTGGCAATATTCCCCCGGTTGTAACTCAACAGCATTTGAAAGCCATGGGCGTTTATGCCCTGATAACCCCCGCTGTGGGTTTCTAATGGGGTAAGTGTGGTGGTTCCTAGACGTAAATGGTCATCGTCCAGGGTTTCTAGCTGAATGTCTTCGGCCTTCAGGTAATGGAGGGC
>JAHQVZ010000068.1 GCA_019634055.1 Leptolyngbyaceae cyanobacterium MAG.088 | reverse complement strand
CTAGAAAGTGAGTTAGGTGAATCCCCCACACTACCTGCAGGAGAAACGGAGTTATTTTTAGTAGACCTGCCTGAGTCTGTTTGTGACTATCAGGTAACCCCTCGATTTTGGAATCAGGCTACTGGTGAAAAATTTGAACCCATAGCTCAGACTATCAATTTTTGCTCAAATTTTAATGGCATAACAGCATCTGCCTATGAAATCTCCATACAAAGTTTTGGAGCCATGGCCATCACCGTTGAAAATAGTACTCCCCACAGACTCGTTTCTCTAGAAGTTGCGCCATCTTTCCGTCCGGAACTCTGGTCAGATGTTATTCAGGGTGATTTTGTCGGGGCAAATACAAGGCAAACAGTTGCATCTGCTATTCAGTTAACGACTAATAACGAACAGGCAAGATGTTTTTACGACATCCATGGTGTTTTGGTAACCAATGCCGCCACCGCAGAACAGATATTTGTTGAGCAATATTTTACTGATTTATGTGCAACAAGTGGTGGCATAACCTTTCGTGAAGGTATTGTTATAGATTAATACGGTGTCGAGCGTACGGTGTCGAGCGTAAAGTTTTGGGTAAGGGGTGAGTGGTGTTTCAAAGATGAAAGACGTTTTGCTAAGAGTCTTTTCTGACCCAAAAATAAAGACTGATGGACTATTGCCCTTTGCCCTCAAAATTGTTTTGTGAAACTACGTATTTTTAAAAGGACCTCAGATATGAATCAGCAGCATGTTGTTTTATGTGCAAGCAAAGTTGTTTTAGCTGTTTTTGTCGGCTTAAGCAGTTTCCTCATATTGAATGAGCCTGCGACAGCCCAGACTCTAAATTCTAAGAGTCGGGTTGCTCGCCGTGCTAGTCGTCGGGGCACCCAACGGGCTGGTGGTTGCAAAGGCTTGTTGTCTAAAACCGATGGAGTTCAGGAAAATGCCAAGACTGGAGAGTCCTGTCCTTTCATTCGTGCCACTGATTAAACGGGCCTATTCTTGAAGAACGCACCTCGGCGTGTGCTGACTCCCGGCAGACTCACGTCATACATACCCGCTGTCTAGCAAACTGTCTAAACTCATCTGTATTCGCAGACTAGCGGATGCTATTGTCCGTTGCGCTAATTTGTGACTGGTTTTCCTAAATGCTCGTCGACTAATCAGTCGACTAATCAAACGTTAAATTTGCTGCCATGTTTAGAGTGATACCAGGGGTTCAGCTCAGATGTAGTTATTTAGACTGATGTTCTAACTTCTGAACAAGTATTTTTGCGATTTCCTAACCTTTTGGTAGGTGTCAAAATCAAGTGTACTTGTTGAGATATTGATTGGAATACCGTTAGCGGCTGCAATGGTCCACACCCTTCAATCATTTGTTATTCCCTAATGAAACTCTGGACTATTAATGTAATCTAAATATTTTTAGGAGCTATGCAAGGTTAGACGTTTGCTTAACTGTATAAAAGGTTATTATCCACGGACCGTGACAGTTTTCAAAACCTTAGTTGTTTGCACCTGATGTTGCAGGGCAATCACAAGAGATTGTCCCTACAGATTTTTTTTTGAATCAGGTTGAATAAATTTGGATTTAGCTAGTTGCTTTGCTAGCGGTCAGCCGTAATCTCCTTAAATAGCTGACACCTGTTTTAACTAGAGTTTTCTAGTCTCAACAGTAAAGTTGTGTTGAGATATCTATCGGCTCAGAGTGTTATCCATAGGTAGGATGTCTATGTCAGATTCCATTTATAGCCACATCATTTTTGTTGGTCGAGAAAAGGAACTTGCCTGGTTAATCCAAATGATGCAGGCTTCTCTAACGGAAGCTGACCCCAAATGGATACTGTCTATCCAAGCTGCCGGTGGTATGGGTAAGACCCAATTACTGAAGCAATTTGTTGAGCTAGCCAAAAAATATCAAGAGTCTACTCATCAACACAAGGTTCTCATTACTCAATACCCTATTGATCTATATCTTACGTCTCATCAAACCGAACGAGGACTTCTTAGAAGCATTGCGGCGCAACTGACAACGGCTGCTAAAACCAAATCCTTTGCCCCATTTTTTACGGCCTTAGACTATAGTTTTCAGGCTACCAAAGATGATGTCAATAATTTGCGGTCAATTTTTTTAGACTGCTACAACGCTTTGGATGCTGATCAGGTCATTCTATTATTCGACACCATTGAATGTGCGAGTCAGGCTATTCAGCGTTTCTTTAAAGAAATGCTGCCTCAATTAGGCCCTCAACAACAAAGAGAATTCAAGTCTCTGGTGGTCGCAGCGGGGCGGACTTCCCTGACCGATTATTGTCATCATCCTCACATTAATATTCTAGAACTGCAGGGCTTATCTCCAGTAGACGTTCATCACTACTTCGAACAGGCCTTCCAATCACGACCCACATCCGAAATTACACCGGAATTTATTGATCGCATTACCACGCTTTCCCAAGGGGCTCCGATTTTGGTTGCTTTAACCATCGACTGGCTAAACTATGGCAGCTTACCAGAAGAGTTAAATGCCGATGATCCCAAGTCCTTTGAGAAAATGATGATTGAACGCGTTGGTGAACTGCGTCAGCCGGAGGATCAAACCATTTTAGCGATGGCCCAACTAAAGCGACGGTTTGATGATGGGCTTTTAGTCGAAGTACTGGGGGAATCGCCAGAAAAGGCATCTGCCTTGATTGAATCTGTTGCCAAATTTTCCTTTGTTAAATCTCACTACAATACCAATGGTCAACACCAGGGCTGTTTGCTGCACGATGAAATGCAGCGCTTAGTCGATAAATATATTTGGCAGCCCTGTGATCCTGACAAACGTCTGCGCCGAGAGTGGAGCGCCAAGGCCGTTAATTACTATGAGCACCTAATTGCAGCAGAGCAAAACAGTGTATTTAAACAAAGTCTGCAATTAGAGCAGCTTTACTATGCGCTTTATGCTAGTAAGGAACAAGGGTTAGATCTGTGGCGTAGCCTACTGAAGCAAGCTAACATCAACGGCTTTAAAGAAGCCCTCAATGAAGAAGTTCAAGGGTTTGAGAATCAGCTAAATGAGCCAGAAAAACAAGGGCTAGCATTAGCATGGGCGATGTTAGCTTACGACAAAGGTCAATATCAAGAAGCTCTAGAGGGCTTTAAGGATATCTTTGAACAATCAACATCTCGGATGATTCAAAGCCAGGTAAGACCTAATTTGGTATATACCTATGCGCGTCTGAATGAGTTTGTCCCTGCTTTAGAAATAGGCCAACAAAGTCAGGACTGGTTTCAGGCTGAGCTCGACTCTTTGCAATACTCTCCCTGGGAACATCAGCAACTTTTGCAAGATTTTGGTAAAACCTTGAATGCTATGGGGTGGACCTATCGCCAACAAGAAGAGTTTGATCAAGCCATTGCTTATTATGAACAGTCTTTGAATAAACTTAAAGGAATGCAAACAGCGGCTCTTGACCGAGCCTCTACTAAAACGAATTTAGCCTATCTCTTTCATGCCAAGGGAAAAAACCGAGAAGCGATTGCCCATAGTAAGACGGCTTTGAAACTAGCTACTCGTTTAGAGAACTTAAAGCAGCTTGGCTTAACCCATAATGTTTTAGGCATTATTGCGGCTAACTCTTTGCAGGAACAAAAGGCTATCCTACATTTTGAATCAGCCCTCGACAAATTTTCCGAAATTGATCATGCTCCTGGGTTAGCCATGGTGAATATTGCCTATGGTCGGCTTTTTAGGCAGAGTGGTTGGTATAAGGTCAAACCAAATCGCATAAACGTTGATGCAGCCCAAACAGACTATGCTAAAGCGTTGACAATGTTAAATCAGGCCATTGACCATTGTCAGCAGAAATATAAAAAGTTACTGATAGAAGCCTATAACGAGAAAGGAACACTATTGCGAGAGCAAAGTCGATGGGAAGAGGCTATTGAATTTTATCAGCAGAGCCAAGGGATTGCTGAAGACTTAAAAGACTTGATTTGGCAGATAGATAGTTTACAAGACATGGGGGTGGCTTATTATCTCCAGGGAAATTTAGATCGCGCTCAAGCTGTTTCTAAGAAGGCTAAAGACCTAGCAGAACAAAAAAAATCACCTCACCTGGCAGGGCGGGCACGCAGAACATTGGCCAATGTTTTGTTTCAGGAGGGAAACTACACAGAATCCTTAGAGGTTGCCCTACTTTCCTGCATCAATATCCTGGAAGTAGATCAATATAGCCCAAATAATAGTCCGGCGATGCGGGAGCTATTAATAGAGGAATGGTTAACGTGGCTAACAGAAGATCTCCTGGAAAAATTAGAAGATACCACCCTCAGAGAAAGACAGTGTCATTATTTGCTCGAACATTGGCGAGAAGCTATAGCCAGCAATCGTTTGCTTGCTGACCATTATCCAGGTTTTATTATCACTTTAGAAGATTTACTATCTGAGTTAAAGACCTGAGGCAGGGTGATAATCTCCGGGTTTGTTAAGTAAATAGTTGAGAGTTCCCGACAAAACGTCACAATGCTTTTTGCCATGCCTACCAGTTCACCAGACTTCAGGTTTGCTTTTCACAATCAAGTCCATGCACTAAACCGGGTTAGACGCTCCCTGGGAGATTTAGTAGTATTGGATGCCTTGCCAGGCTACGGGAAAACGGCCTTTCTTACCAAGCTAAAAACAGAGTATGAGACTCGAAAATGGCGTTGTTCACTGATTCCCTTAAAACGAGCACGGAATGAACTAGATACGGTGACGGCTGCCATCGAAGCAATTTCTGCAGAAACTATTGAACCACCGGGAAATTTATCCCATGCCCTTGATATTTTACTGGAACAATTGCAGCCAGGGCAGCCCCAAGCATTAATGTTTGACGATGTCCAATGCCTGGAAGCAAAAGCATTAGATTGGGTAAAGAGCACTCTTGTGGGTGTTCTTCAGAAAGAATTAGAAGATTTAACTGAAAATAACTTTCTGTTAATTTTTTCTGGCTATAGCATTTGCGGGTCTACTCGTTGGCCAACCGTCAGACAGCCCATTAAGTTAACTGCCTTTCAGCGAGAAGCGATTAATCAATTTATTGATGCTATTAACATTTCTGAACTTTGGCAGCAGCGATCACCCAATTATCGTCATTTTGTGGCTGATCGAATCTTTCAATTTTCCGGTGGACATCCTCGGGCATCTATTGGTTTGCTAAAGGAATTAAAAAATGGTTGGAAACCTTCTCGTCGTCAATGTCATCAACGAGATCTGAGAGTTTTTGAAGAACATGTGGAACAGGAGTTAACTAAGTTTGTAGAAAATTTAGATCCTATTTATCGAACATATCTGTCGCATTTGATGATTTTTCGCCGTATTGATTTTGCTACACTAAAAGTTGTTGAACAGAAGTATCAGTTGTCAGGGCAACAGACGGATCTTCAACTGATAAATACATTTCGCCAATGTAATCTACTGCACTCTCCTCGTAATGCTCCAGGGGTGAAGGCACTAGATCCCGTCTTTCGTCTAGGGTCACTGGCACAAATGTTTTTAAAAAATCCAGAGCAGTATACCAAACGACATCAGTTTGCCCAAAAAGTTTATCAGGACTGGGCAGCTGATGATGGTCGACCCTATGATGATGTGATTAGATGCCTGCAGGAAAGTATTTATCATTGTTTAAGTCGCATGGAGAATCAGAGGCGTTTAGAAGAACCCTCTGACTTTATCGATTGCTTGCATTACAGCATCCAAGTTTTAAATCGCAGGCAAAAAGAGATTATGGATTCACCTCGATTAATTCTGGAAACACTTCTGAATGATGATGAGGATAGTCAACTCTTATTACAAAAGTTGGATGCAGATTGGCTTGAACTGCTCAATTATGCCTTCATATCGTATTCAGGAAAGGGGGTTGAGGATGATATTCAGGCATATAATCAAACGGTTCAAAAGCGATGTAAATCGCTGACAACAATCTTGATGAGTGATGCTGGAGAAGTTTCAGGTACAGGGTTTTGGGTGTTATGGGATCAGCAACTCTACGTAGTGACCTGTGCCCATGTGCTGAAACAACTGCAATGTTCAGAAGGAGGGTTAGTCAAGGCCAGAACCTTTGGGCCTAATGTGCAAGATTTAAACCTAAAAGTCTTATGGTATAAAGTGCCTGAAACTCAGAGTGACAAAGACTGGAGTGCTCGACAAGATATTGCCATTTTAGGTCTGGTTGCTGAAACACCTCCTCAAGTCCCGATGGGCACTCAGGACAATTTGCTACCCCTCAGTGCCAACCCTATTAACTTAAGTGGATACCGCCAAGTAACAACCTTCTATAGTTTTGGCTATCCTGCCTCAAAACGTCTGAAAGGCAATAGTTTTACGTCTTTAGTATTTGATGAACAGGTGGGCAATGGCTTTATTAAACTACTTAACCGTGGACATGCCAAAGTTGAAGGCGGTGTGAGTGGTGCTCCTTTGTGTCATATGGAGGGAAAACAGTTAGTGGGGATGATTCATGCTAGGTCAGGCAATGATGTGGTGTATTGCATTCCTTCTACCACTATTTTAGAGGTGCTGGCAGATTTGAAAGGCTCTCTACAAGGGACATAGATGTATCCCGTATACATAGAAAGTAAGGAGAGAAGTTAGACCATCAGAAGAAGAGGGGAAAATAGTGAGAAGAGATAGGTTTTATACAACGTTTGAACTGTATGAGGTGAATTAATGAGTCGTTTTCTATCGGTTAAAACACCAGGGGGACCTATCTGGGTGGAAGCACCCGATGTGGAAGATATTGAGTCTGTCGAGTTGGTGGCCAATCGCAGAGATATTCATAATAGCTTTGAAGCTTCGGCAGAAGCCCTGAAGCAAAATGCCGAGTATTTAATTAATTTAATGTCTAGCCTGGGGCCTCAGGAAGTAGAAGTAACCTTTGGTATGAGTGTGGGCGTAGAAGCCAGTACGCCTGTGTTTGCACTAGCTCAGGTGAATGGAGAGGCCAGTTATACGGTGACCTTAAAGTGGAAGTCTGGCAATCAGTCTGAGAAAGACCCGAACGATCTTCCTCAGACTGAGCGTGATATTAACAAAAAATGAGGCGATTGCTGTGTCCAGCTTAGACCGATTAGAAAACGTGGATGAGCAAGTGTTGCCATTGTCTGTGAACTCTCTTTCTACGCCACAACTGTTGACCAGTAAATCGGTTGGCAACGGTATCAATAGCAGTGAAACAGACTGCGATTGTGCTTGTTCTAATACCCCTTTCACCATTGCCGCAACCAACCTATTGGGGACCACATTCACCACCCTGTCGGAGACCTATACAATTCCTCTACGCCAGGGGTATCAACTGGCATTTAGTCCCTTTGCTCCGGCGGGGCCTAGTGTATTGAATCTAGCCGCATGGCAACGGTATCAACAGTTTCAACAGGACGCTCAGCCATTAAAAGAGACGATTGACCATGAACTGGTGCAACAAAACCTGCTTGCGCCTATTGGACACCTGCCCCAAATTCAACCGGCTGCATCTGAGCAGCTAACGGTGTGGCTACATGTTACCAATGCTTGTAATTTGGACTGTCCTTATTGCTATGTGCGTAAATCATCTGCCCATATGGGTTTAAAGACAGGCTTAGATGCCGTAGATAAGCTATTTGCCGCTGCTCATCGTCAGGGATTTTCTCGGATTAAACTGAAATATGCTGGCGGAGAGGCCACCCTTCACTTTTCTCTGATTCAAAAGCTACATGAGCGGGCCATGGAGTTAGCCCAGAAAACAGGTTTGGCGGTAAGAGAAGTCGTACTCAGTAATGGAGTTACCTTAACCCCTGCTATTTTAGATTGGTTTGAAGCGACCCAAGCACGTTTAATGATTTCATTAGATGGCTTAGGGGCAGTCCATGATCGGCAGCGCCCACATAAGGGCGGTGGGTCGAGCTTTGATCAGGTGATGCATACCTTAGAAAACCTGATTCAGCCGCGTCAGATTGATCTGCACCTTAGTGTCACGGTAACGGGAGCGAGTGCTCCTTATCTGGCTGAGTTAGTTAAGTGGATCCTGGATCATGGTTGGCCCTTTAGTTTGAACTTTTATCGCCAAACGTCTTTGAGTGCTGAGCGTAAAGACTTTGAGTTAGAGGAGCAGACTATTATTGAGGGCATGCAAGCGGCCTACCGAGTTATTGAGCAGGCGATTGAAGACGGCACATTGCTACTGTCTCGGCCCTTAGTCGATGGTCTGCTGGATAAGGTGCAATCCCAGGCCCATACCCATACCTGTGGTGTCGGTCAAACCTATGCGGTGATTACCCATACTGGGCAACTTGCTCAATGTCAGATGCATCTAGACCAACCGGTTAGTGAGCATCTTGAGGCATATGAGTTGTTGCCCACATTGGCCCATGGCCCGATTCAAAACTTATCTGTACAAGAAAAATCAGAGTGTCAGACCTGTACTTATCGCTATCGATGTACTGGGGGATGTCCGGTGGAAACATTTCGGGTGACTGGACGTTGGGATGTGAAAAGTCCTAACTGTGTGATCTATCAGGCGCTCTATCCAGAATTATTACGGCTGGAGGGACTACGCTTGCTTAAATTTTATGGCTACTGATCTTTTGTTGATTAATGTCCCTTATTGTTCACTTGTCTTACCTCAAATTTTCAGTCTTGATGCAATGTGGTTTGCTACCTTGATTACACCTTGATTGACTGCGACGTGGGACAATTAAAGATTCGTTGACAGACGGGCTCTACCATGGCAACAGCACAGCCACCTCGACACAAGCATATTGTTCTCACATCTCATCCCGGTAATTTTGGTCAAAATTCTATCGAGATTAAATGGGGTGAGGCAGATCCAACTGAACGCGGTCCCATTATTGCCACATTGGGCAATCGGTCTCATCGAAATGTGATTGGTACCCATTCTGGCGGCTATGCGGTCTATCGGGCTTTGGCCGTTGCCAGTGGTAGTTTAGAGCGCAATCACCGGGCTGATTTAACCAATACGGCCCCAACGGTTTCCATTGGTCCTCACCCCAGTTGGACTGTGCCAGATAAAATCATTTCCCTCGACCCGTTTGGATCGCTGGATCACGATCTGTTTGCTGACCTCAGGGCAGATGGGTATGACATTCGCCCCTCCATTGCCATTACTAAGGCCCACATTAATATTCCAGAATTGCAGGAGGCTGTTAACCAGGGGCGTGTTGATGTGGATGGCAAAATCTTAAAGGACGGGGGGGAGCTGGTGGTTACCAAAGCCGCCATCGAACCTGTGTGGCATTTGCCGGGAATTGCTAAACGGTTTGAGGTCAAAGAAAGCGACTTGCGCCGTACCCTGTTTGAGCAGACCGGCGGTATGTTTCCAGAGCTGGTTACTCGCCCTGATTTGCAGGTGTTTTTGCCGCCCATTGGGGGGCATACGGTTTACATTTTGGGAGACCTTGAGGCGATCACTGATCCCGAGCGTCCTCTGGCTGTCAGGATTCATGATGAGTGTAATGGGTCAGATGTGTTTGGCTCGGATATTTGTACCTGTCGGCCTTATCTGGTCCATGG
>JAHQVZ010000067.1 GCA_019634055.1 Leptolyngbyaceae cyanobacterium MAG.088 | reverse complement strand
CCTGGCTATCCTGGTGCCTGCCCAGGTGTCTAATAGTTTGGGCTTTACTCTCAGGAATCTAGTGCAGGTTTTTCCCTTTTTGCTATTGTCCATTGGGATTGCGGCCTATGCTCAGGCTACCGGTGCAGATAATTTAATCGCTAAGGCATTTCAGGGGCGGATCTCGGTCATGATTGGAGTGGCGTCACTGTTTGGAGCCCTGTCTCCTTTCTGCTCCTGTGGTGTGATCCCACTGATTGCCGCCTTGCTGTCTATGGGGGTGCCGGTCTCAGCTGTAATGGCGTTTTGGCTATCTTCGCCGCTGATGGACCCGTCCATGTTTATTCTGACCGTAGGTACGTTGGGGTTGTCGTTTGCGATCGCAAAAACTCTCGCCACCATTGCCATTGGTCTTCTCGGCGGCTTTGGTACCCTAGCCCTAATGAACTCAGGCATAACCACTGCAGCATTTAGTAACCCCTTGCGCGAGGGGGTGGGTAACGGTGGCTGTGGCGGTAGTCGCGTGCGCAATCCAAAGCCTGTGGTATGGAAATTCTGGCCTGAGGCTGAGCGCCGCCAAAAGTTTTGGAAAGGAGCCCGCAAAAATGCCTGGTTCTTGGGCAAATGGCTGGCCCTGGCATTTGTGCTAGAGAGCTTAATGCTAGTCTATGTGCCCGATGCCTGGATCCAGACGGTGGCCGGTAATGGCAGTCTGTTGTCTGTGGTTGGTGCCGCTTTAGTGGGTATTCCCGCCTACCTGAATGGCTATGCGGCGTTACCGCTGGTGGAGGGGCTGGTTAACCAGGGTATGGCGCCAGGAGCTGGTATGGCGTTTTTGCTAGCAGGTGGTGCCACCAGTATTCCAGCTATGATTGCTGTGTTTGCCCTGGCTCGTCGTCCAGTATTTTTGGCATATTTAGGCTTTGCCTTTATTGGTTCGATAACGGCAGGTTTAGCCTATAGTGTGATGTTTTAAGCAAGGGAACCAGCATTGATAATGCTGTAGGGGTAATCCCTTGTGGTTGCCCTGCGATATCGGAGACTATTAGACGGGATTTCCCATAATCTCTATCTCCCGCAACCTCTGTTTAAATCTGTTTTGTTTAGTGTCTTTTAGCTACTCCAACCATCCCATGCATCCTATAAATGTTTTGCCTAATGTCGATCTACAGCCCGGTGACCCGATTGCAGATCAATGTTTGCAACAAGGGTTGACTACGTTTCACGAGGCGTGTCACTGGGTTAAAGCGCTGCCCTATGGCGCAAATTCCAGTAGTGAAGATTCAGTTGTTTTATTTGAGGAAGGCTGTGGCAACTGTACGACAAAGCATGGTGCGATCGCACGGCTTGCCCTTGCCCATAACCTGCCTGTCGCAAAACACCTGGGCTTCTATCGTTTAAACGACGATATTGTCACTGGGGTGACGGCCATTCTCCAGCCCCATGGCCTCGACTTTATTCCTCAAAGTCACTGTTTTCTAGCCTATAAAGACTATCGTGTTGACCTTACCGAGGGTAACTGTAATGGCAAAAATAAAACCATTGATGACTATGACTTTGTTGCCCAGGTAGCCCCTGACCTGAGCGAAAAGCAACATCGGGCCATCTATCTTGATCATCTGCGGCGCTACTATAACATTGATCCCCAGCTGGCTACCCTGGGTGAAGATAAGATATTTGAACTATTGATCAGTTGCGATCGCCAGCTCAAATACCAGTGTTCCATTATGGCCAGCTCCCTTGCGAATGCGGCTAGTTAACGTTAGTTGTCTATAAATGTCTGGGGGTTTGTAGGGACATTGCATGCAATGTCCCTACAATGTTAATCTTCGAATCTGGTAATCTCCTCACTCCTAAGTTCTCTTTCACCCATGGCTTTTGACCACAAACCTCGAATTCTCTTTCTCTATGGCTCTCTACGAGAGCGCTCCTACAGTCGCTTACTGGCAGAGGAAGCGGCTCGCATCATGGAAGAGTTGGGAGCAGAGGTGAAGTTCTTTAACCCGCGCGGACTCCCCCTCCATGGAGCAGAACCCGACACCCACCCAAAGGTGCAAGAACTCCGTGAACTCTCCCTTTGGTCAGAAGGTCAAGTGTGGTCCAGCCCTGAAATGCATGGCAACATCTCGGGGTTGATGAAAACCCAAATTGACTGGATTCCGTTGACGATGGGCGCCATTCGCCCCACCCAGGGACGCACATTGGCTGTGATGCAGGTATCTGGTGGCTCCCAGTCCTTTAACGCGGTCAATACCATGCGCGTTTTGGGGCGATGGATGCGCATGTTTACCATTCCTAACCAGTCATCTGTAGCCAAAGCCTACCAGGAATTTAATGACGATGGCTCCATGAAGGAGTCTGCCTACCGAGACCGGGTAGTAGACGTCATGGAAGAACTCTATCGGTTTACCCTATTGCTAAGAGATAAAGTAGATGAACTTACCGACCGCTATAGCGAGCGCAAAGCCGCTGCAGCAAAACAACTAGAAGAAACGGCTAAAAAAGCATTGTCCTAATCGATTAGATTATTTTCTTCAGTTTTTATTTCGCTGGTCGCGATTGTAGGTAACAACCTCATGGAGAGTGACCCTACCATCTTCGTTTAGGTCAGCAACAGGGTTGCCTAGTCCGACCTGGGCGGCACTAGCAGCGCTGGTAATGGCTCCCATAGATAGTAAAACTGTTAATGCAGATAAAAAGAAGCGTTTCATTTCGTGGACCTCAATTCAACTAAGGTGTTAACCATTGGGCTATCACCCTTGATGATTTTCAAGATAGAGAGGCCTTCTGAATCTCCACCCATGCCCAGTTAAGATCCAGCTGAGATTTAACTAAACAACATTAATTTTTAAATCTGCTTCGAGAATACCCATTTTTTCCTGAACTTTATTCTTCTAAAAGTGATAATTAGTCTCGTCCACCCACAGTCCAACTAAAACTGCATTGCCACGACTATCAACCTTAATGTCCACGACAAAAGCCTCCTGATTTTGTCGTTGTGTGTCGCGAATATGTCCATTGATATCTGTTCTCTGGTCCTCCGGCATATAGTAGCGCTCCAGACCATAGGTGACCCGACGGCCAATATATTGCCCTTTTAAGACGACCTGATTGGCTTGAAGGTTATCCGGTTGGGTTTCACTGACACGAACAGGCTGCCAGGGAGTAGGGGGTGACGTTTCCGTTGTTGGAGTCTCTAACACAAGATAAAAAGACTCGGGCTGATTGCTATAACCGTTAAAAATTTCCTTGCCGCCGGGAAGTGTGCTTAACGTCTCAGATTGAGAAATGTCGTAGCTCAGGGTTTGGTAGTATCCTCTCAAAAAATCGTAGGGATCCACCGGGGCAGTTTGTAGCGTAACAGCTGTCCCCGTAGCGTAGGTATAAGCATCCTGAGCGGGTACTGCCAAAATCATTACGGCCTGAACGAATAAGGGAGCCCATAGCCGCCAACCGGGTAGCCTACGCTTGGGTAATGGTGGGATTAATAACGGCTGACTATCTGGCTTAATCAGAGGTTTGACGTCAGGATTTTGAGATGAAGGAGAGGTCATAGGGCTATACCTGAAAAAGACTGCTTGATGGTGTTTGGTGGTTGAAAATGTGTTGTCACCAAAATTACGGTTGAACTTGACCGAGGACTGTTGGCAATCGTTTAAGGCGACGCTCAAACCATAGGCCTGCAACAATCACGCCAATGCCGCAGAGGGCTAATACCAGAGCCTTTAACGTCAGGTCCGTATTGTACTCAAATAAACGACTGAGCAGCCCCAGCACCAATAGTCCCATGCCCCCCCAAAAGGTGCGTCGTGTGCCTAATGCCAGGCTATCTCGCAACAATGCCAACGCTAGCAAAAACAACATACTATTGAAGGCAATGGTTGCAACGATATCGATTCCATCCAGCAAGCTATGGGTAATAACAATTCCAGTAGAGAGAATGAAGATAAATGCGATCGCAACTGTATTGACAGCCTTTTCTTGCCAGAGTTGCCAATGGGTGAGCTGGTGTCGTAACCGCAGCCAGCCCAGTCCAGTAAAAACGCTAATCACTAGAATGTTTATAAACCACCAGGACGAGACGATGACTAGATCACCGGTCAATAAATATGAGCTGCTCCAAATAGCCTTAAATGAAAAGATATAGAGTGTAAAACTCAGTACCACAATAGCTAGACTACGGGCCATAGCTTGAAATAGCTTGGGTTTAGTGTTGATGGAGCGAGGGGTAAACCGCCACACATTCTGGTCATAGGCCCAGAGACAGGCCGCAGGCAGCAGCAGCGAGATTGCCAGCAGGCCGTTGGTCGTATCGTAGGGAAATAGTCCCAGAGGAAATGCGATCGCAATCCCTGCACCAGCCAGGGCAAACACCCAACGCGACCGGCACCAGTAGGCCAGGGGCACAAATAATCCGCCAGCGATCAGCGGCATTATCAGCATTAAACTGTCTAACCAGCTAGAGTTTGCTGACCAAAAACTAGAAAATACCCATGCGCCGTAGCTAACGGCCATAAGCCCCCAAGCCAGTACACTTAAAGATGTGAGCCGGAGACTATAGGCCATAAATGTCACCCCTATGCCCCAAAAAAAGTAAAGTTCATAGGCTTGCCCACTTTGGTGAAACATTTGCGACATCAGCGCCATATTTGCCCCTAGTGATAATGCCCCGGTTAATAAAAGAGCATGGCCTAGCCGTTGTAAGCCCTTTTGACTAGAGGGCCGTCGCCATAGATAAAACCCTGTTGCATTGATCCCAATAAACAACACTATCAGCAAGCAAACTCGAAACCCTCGGGACCAAACCTGCCAGTTGGCCGCCACTAAGGTGATTAACCCTAAGCCCAATAAGATACCGCCCAGCCCCAACAAAATAGCCACAAACTGATTTTGGGCGTCTGGTTCAATCTCACTAAAGCTATAGCGCTCCGACAGTTGCTCGTAGATATCTGCCGTGATTATGCCTTCTTGCCACCACTGTTCTGTTTCTTTGCGAAGCTGTCGACGAAACTTGGACATAGCTACTACCTACATGAACCAATTAGATGTCTATGATTTGCCCATGTTGACAATGATCCCAAGGAATTCTCAATGAGTATACTGCAGCCAACCGCACCAACCTCAGTGGCATAGATAGGGGCCGAAATCCCTCGAAGTTAAGCGAAGTAAAGCGTAGTTCGCATCAGCTTAGCAATGGTCTGGCCTGCTTTAAGCAATCCATTACTTTATTACCGTTTATAAAATCTAAAAGAATATGAATAAAAATGAGGACATAGCAGATGAATAAAACATACTTGTGAGCGTTAGGCAATTGGCCCGTTGAATGTCATATACAGTCCTTACGGGCCAGTAACGTTACGGTTTACAGGGTTCTATAGTATGGAATTTAAGCAACTTATTCTTTTAGGGCCTCCTGGTTCTGGCGTTAAGGCACAAGCACAAGCATTAGCCCAACGCTGGCACATTCCCCATGTATCCATGGGGCAGCTAATTCGTGGGGCTATCGCTAAAGGATCGGCGCTTGAGGCGCAACCTTATGTGGACGCTGGAGAGCTAGTGCCAGATGATTTGGTAATCAAGCTGCTTCGAAAGCGATTTGAGCAGCCAGATGTAATGTTACAGGGCTGGATTTTAGATGGGTTTCCCCGTACCGTAGCTCAGGCTCAATGGCTGAATGAATGGTTATCGAAAGTCGGTCAGCCTATGGCGCAGGTCGCTTACTTAAAGGCAATGACCGGGCTATTGATTAATCGCCTGTCAACCGAGGCAGGGCCAGACGTACCCATTTCAACAATTCGTCGTCGTTTGACCCGCCATCAAAAAGAGACGTTGCCTTTGCTTAATTACTATAAACAGCAAGAACAGCTAACAACAATTAACGCCAGCCTATCTAATCTGGAGATAACCCAGACATTGTCTGAGTTGTTTGAAGAGGAAACCGGGGCCGCTCGCTATATTCAAGACGAGTCAGAATTAGATTCTCTGTTAGCGAAAGAATCCTTGCTAGTGGTAGATTGTATGGCGTCCTGGTGCGGGTCATGCAAGTTGGTAACGCCACTGATCGATCAGCTAGCAGATGCCTATAAAGACCGCGTCAATGTAATGAAGATAGACTTTGATGCCAATAAACATGTGCCTAAGCGGTTTGGGCTTAAAGGGATGCCAGCAGTGATGTTCTTCAAAGGAGGCGAACTGGTAGAAACACTGACTGGGGTAATGCCTTACCAGACATACAACACAACGCTAACACGCTTTTTAGAATGACTGCCCTAGTGGTTACTGATAGTTCTAAACCCGAAAAAATTATGGGGGTAACCAACACCTACCTCAGCAATAGCTAAACGATAGGCTGTTATGGAAAGGGGGATACTAAACCACCCAGTTCACCATAGCCCCCACAGAAAACGTTCTCAAAAACAATCATGCTGGATTCTCTTCTCGATTTGCTACAGCAGATCGACCTGTCTGCCTTTGGCGATCTCAGCGAACTTGACTGGACCAACATCGCCACCTATGGAGCCCTCACCGTTACGTTTGCAGGCATCATTTGGACCACATCTCAAAATTTTCTCAAACTGCTATGGCAGAAAACCGAAGGACTTATCGGGTTTGTCGTCAGTACCCTGGTTGTTATCTCTCTGTGGTACACCCTACTGCGGGTACACGTTAGCATCTCTTTTAACCTGGATAAAGAAGTATTTGACAATCTTCTTTGGTTCTCCGCAATTCTCTTTACTCCTTACTATTTAATTCATTACAACCTGCTTAAAGGGTTTGTACTCACTATCATCAGAAGTATAGAGCTACTGCTAGATCTACTCGTGTTCTCCTGGTTTACCAATAAAGCCGAGCAAAACCGACAAAAATGGCGCACACGTATAAACAACGTCTACACAGTCTGGAAAAATAATCTAGAAACTATTTTTCCAAAAAGGGTCGTTGCAGAGCAAGAATAGCGGAGGTCTTCTCGTAGGGGCATTGCATGAAATGGGGCATTGTACCCAATGCCTCTACAAACGTTCTGGACAAACAATCTGAATACAAGAATTAAGCTTCACAACCAATCTTAATGCCAGGTGTTCGGTAAACAAATGACAGTGATAGCCTGGAAGCGCTGACAGCAACCTGCAGGTGGTATACAAATGGATAAGCCCGACCCAGCTAATCCGCCAAATCAGAAGCATCCAGGCTACTCTATTGGTGGTGGCTTACCCGTAATTCAACAGTGGGCCAACTACACCCTCACCCCCCAGGGGGCCAAACTATGGCAAACGCTGCTTCACAAAAGTGCCTGTCTTTCTTGTGCCTGGGGTACGGGTGGCCAAAAAGGCGGCTTTAGCAACGAACTGGAAGAACCCCTACAACGCTGTGCCAAAAGTGTAGAGGCTATTAAGTCTGAACTACAAGCTGCGGTTAAACCCCACATTTTTCAAAATCAGACTCTGACTCAGCTACAACAGCTTACCTCCTATGAAACAGACCGCTTAGGTCGCCTGAGTACTCCGCTAATTTTGCGCTCTGGGCAGTCCCACTATGAGCCCATTGCCTGGGCTGATGTCTACGACCTGGTGGAAGCCGCCTTTCGGCAGCCCCCTGAACGGGTTGCCTCTTATAGCTCTGGCCGCTCGTCTAACGAAGCGGCTTTTTTATTACAGCTCATGCTGCGGGCCATGGGCTCTAATAATCTGGCGGACTGTTCTGATCTATGCCATCGAGCTTCTGCTGTAGGGCTAAAGACCGTCTTCGGTACGGGCACTTCCCTGGTGAGTCTGGCCAGTTTGCGCGAGTCAGATTGTGTGGTGCTGATTGGGTCTAATGCCCCGGCCAATCATCCCCGGCTGATGAATGAGCTGATTAAGCTACGGGATGAGCGCAATGGCAAGGTGATTATTATCAACCCCGTTAAAGAGGTGGGGCTGATGAAATTTGGGTCCCCCGCCTTTCCCCTAAAGTCTCTGGTTTCGGGTTCAGAGATTGCTTCCCTATTTTTACAACCTATACCCGGTAGCGATTTGGCCCTGCTTGTGGGCATCCAAAAATCTCTGATCGATCGTGGTTTAGTCGATGAGCAATTTCTCCAGGCCCACACGGAAAATTGGAAAACTGTGCTTATTTATGCCCAGGCTACTTCGTGGGAACAGATTGTTACCACCTGTGGTGTTACCCAAGCAGAGATTGAAGCGGTGGCCACCCTTATCAGTCAATCTTCCCGTGTAGTATTTGCTTGGGCCATGGGCATTACTCAACAGGCCAACGGGGTGGAGAGTATCTTTGCCATTGCCAATACGGCTTTGATGACGGGCAATGCGGGTAAACTCGGTGCAGGGCTGATGCCCATTCGCGGCCACTCTAATGTGCAGGGGTTTGGCTCCATGGGAGTGACCAACAATTTAAAGGATGAGATTCGGCTGGCCTTAGAAAAGGTATTAGGAAAATCTCTTAATCGGGTACCGGGCTATGATGCGCGATCGCTAATGGATGCAGCCGATGGGGGCAATGTGGATACGCTGCTTTGCCTGGGGGGCAATTTCTACGGGGCAAATCCTGACCTGCATCAGGCGAAACGGGCCCTGGCTCAGATTGACACCATTATCTATCTGGCCACTAAACCTAATCTTGGCCATTTCCATGGTCTGGCTCGCAAAAATACGCTAATTATTCCGGTCTATGCCCGGTTTGAAAATCCCCATAAGACAACGGTGGAATCGGGCAACAACTATGTGCGATTGAATGACCCAGGCAAGACCCACTTGAAGACTGCTGACCTGGTAGCGGAGATTGATTTTATTACGGAGCTAGCCTATCGGTTGTTTGGGGATATTCCGGTGGACTGGCGCAAGCTGAAAGACACCCACTATGTGCGGCAGCTGATTGCTGAGACAATT
>JAHQVZ010000066.1 GCA_019634055.1 Leptolyngbyaceae cyanobacterium MAG.088 | reverse complement strand
GGGCGTGCCACAGTTGCTGCGTTGGTAAAGCGTGGTCACGAAGTTGTCTGTATTGCTCGAGCTAAGGCTGGTAGCGGCGGTAAATTAACACAAGAGAAAACCGCTCGCCTGTTGACAGGGGCTAAGGTACTCTTCGGGGATGTGGCAAATCCTAGGTTTCTTGCTGAGCAAGTTTTTGGTAAACAAACGTTTGATGCGGTGGTGTCATGTTTGGCGTCACGGACAGGTGAACCCAAAGATGCCTGGGCTATCGACTATCAGGCCCATGCAGACGTTCTATCCTTGGCGAAAGAATCCGGCGTGACACAGATGGTGCTGTTATCTGCGATCTGTGTGCAAAAGCCTCGGCTTGTGTTTCAGCATGCCAAGCTTAAATTTGAAAAGGAGCTAATAGAATCTGGGTTGACCTATTCTATTGTGCGACCGACTGCCTACTTTAAATCGCTAGTTGGACAGGTGGAACGGGTGAAGAAGGGGAAGTCTTTTTTGCTGTTTGGTGACGGTAAGCTGACTGCGTGTAAGCCGATCAGCGATGCTGACTTAGCAGAGTATATGGCGGATTGTTTGGAAGATGTGACCTTGCAGAACAAAATTCTGCCCATCGGTGGACCGGGACCAGCCATTACGCTTTTAGACCAGGGAGAATATCTTTTCAAGATATTGGACCGCAAGCCACGTTTTAAGAGTGTTCCGGCTTCGTTATTGAGTAAAATAGCAGCGATTTTGGATGGTTTGGGTAACGTGATTCCTCCGTTGGCAGCCAAGGCTGAATTAGCCCGGATCGGACATTACTATGCGACGGAGTCGATGTTAGTGCTCAATTCTGAGACAGGGCAGTACGATGCGGATGCCACCCCTGAGACTGGTAAAGATACACTATTTGAATATCTTCAGCGACTGGTTGACGGCAGTGAGACTGCTGATCGCGTTGATTACGACTTATTTTGAAACTCGTTACCGATATGGGCAGCTAAGCTCATGGGCAAAGAAAATTGTGAACCCAGGATACGCTCCCTGATGCGTAAGCGGCATTAATGCGAATTTTACTAGTTGATGATGAGGTAGAACTGACGGATCCGCTGAGTCGGGTGCTGCAGCGTGAAGGGTACACCGTAAAAGTCGCCCATGATGGTGAAACTGGGTATGGCCTTGCCGTTGATGGTGAGTTTGATCTGCTGATTCTTGACTGGATGATGCCTGGGTTGAGTGGATTGGACATGTGTCGACAGTTGAGAGCACAGCATCTTACTACCCCGGTGCTTTTTCTCACGGCCAAAGATACTCTAGATGATCGGGTCGAAGGGTTGGATGCTGGAGCGGATGACTATTTGGTCAAACCTTTTGAGCTCAGGGAACTGTTGGCAAGAGTGCGGGCTCTTTTAAGGCGTCCTCCCATTCGAGAAGAGGCTCAGACAACAACTTTTCAGTATCAGGATCTAACTCTAGATAGTGCTAATCAAATGGCTAAGCGGGGTGGTGGATTGCTTCCTGAACGAACGATTGAACTATCTGAGAAGGAAGCTCAGATCCTGGGTTACTTAATGCAGCATCCTGATCAGCTACTGACCCATCAGCAGATTTATGATGCGGTTTGGGGAACGAGTACGCAACCTAGCAGTAATGCTCTGGCGGCTCAGATGCGTTTGTTGCGACGTAAGGTGGAACATGATGGTGAGGCGATTTTGATTCATACAGTCTATGGGAAAGGCTATCGATTTGGGTCTCCATCCGAGGCGATGTAATCGTGGTTTTTGGGGTCGTGAGTTAACCGAGTGGGTCAAGTCTTTGGGTACTAAAGGGCGATGAAGCAACGAGCGACCTGTGTTCAACATAGCTGGTTAGTGTTCAATAGGTGACAAGTTAGACATGTAAATTGGAAGACGAAGCTTTCTGGATAACTTCGGTCTGACGAGTATTCTTCAGACCCTTTCCCTTCATAGAAAAAGAGTCACGCCAGACTATTTCGGTGTAAACGTTTTTTGTCTTGAAGATTTTGAGCCAACAGGCATTTCGGTGAGAGCTACGGATGGCATAGGAATGAGATGAGAGAAAAGTATTCCCTAACAAGGGTATGCAGTTGAATCAAATGCCCGCTAAATATTTTTTGCTACTGATCAGTAACGTTAGGCAGAGTCCTCTACTGTTTACACACATCGATTATGAGCTGATACTAATCGATGAATAGTGAGTAAAAAAGAGAGAGTTTTGATGCATATTCAAAAGATTGCAGCGTTTTCAGATGGTAATACAGGGGGGAATCCGGCAGGTGTTGTGATTGCTGAGCAGCATCCGAGTGATGCAGAGATGCAGAGAATTGCAGCGGACGTCGGGTTTTCAGAAACGGCATTTGCTGCACCTGTTGACGATGCCTTTCGAGTCCGTTATTTTTCACCTGAGTCCGAAGTTCCGTTTTGTGGCCATGCCACCATTGCCCTGGGGGCAGCCCTTGCCCTGAAGCTAGGTGATGGCACTTTCTCTCTTATCCTTAATGAGGTTGAAATCACGGTTGAAGGACGTCAACAGGGGGGAGTTATTTCTGCGGCACTGCAGTCGCCACCTACCCATAGTGCGGCGGCCTCACCTCAGCTATTGGCAGATGCCCTAGCGCTATTTGGTTATACCGATGATGATTTAGATCTCAATATTCCACCAGCCCGCATAAATGGTGGTGCTGAACACCTGGTGTTAGGGCTAAAAACGAGGGAAACACTTGCTGCCATGAAGTACGACCTTGCAGCCGGGCGCGACCTGATGACGCAAGCAGGACTCGTCACCATTACATTGGTGTATACAGAAACCCCACAGCTGTTTCATACTCGTAACCCTTTTGCGTCGGGCGGTGTCTATGAAGATCCGGCCACAGGTGCGGCAACTGCTGCCTTTGCTGGTTATTTACGGGATATAGCATGGCCCCATAATGGCGTTATTGATATTGTGCAGGGTGAAGATATGGGGATGAGATCGCTACTCAAAGCAGAAATCCCTGCACAACGCGGCAGCTCTATCCGTATCTCTGGCACAGCAAGGCTTATGGAAGACTGAGTTTATTCAGCGGCAGGTTTGCCATGATCCATGTCGCCATGATCCATGCCACTATGATCCATCATTAGCTCCATGCTAGATGGGCCAGCGGCTTTGATGCCCATGGAAACCAGGCCAGAGGTTAATAAGCCCATGGATACGAGACCTGTAGAGAGCACACCCATGGAAATGACACCGATGGAAACAATGCCGTGGGCAATGACGCCGATGGAAATAATGCCGTGGGCAGACACTCCAACTGCAATAAAACCATGGGCACCGATCCCGATTGACAAGAGTTTTCTCTTTTTGGGTGAACTCATGGGGGATGTGGTGGTAGGGCTATCAATCACAGATCAACGTATAAAATAACTCAGTGATAGTAAAGCTCGATACATAGTCATGTCAAAAGACAGCCTGTCATAGAAGCTGAAAGCTCTGTCTATCAACCTTTTACGCCACTGCTGGCTTCGCTAGGTACGATGTAGCGCTGCATGATGACGAAGAAGAGCAAAATCGGTGCAGTGGCAATGACAGAGCCCGCTGCAATTAAACGCCAGTCCAGGGAAAAGCTACCTGCTAAACGAGCAACTCCTAACGGTAGGGTGTAATATTCTGGCCGATTGAGTACCAGCAGAGGCCAGAGAAAATCCCCCCAGGAACCGATAAAGACAAAAATAGCTAGGGTCACCAGAGCCGGACGTACCGACGGAATCATGATGTGCCACCAGATACCTAACTCTGTACAACCATCAATGCGAGAGGCTTCTTCTAGCTCCTTGGGTACATTTTGGAATGCCTGACGCATTAGGAAAATGCCAAATGCCGAGGCAATGCCAGGAAAAATAACGCCTAGATAGCTGTTGGTAAGCCCTAACTGTACGGTGAGAATGTACAGCGGAATCATCACAATCTGGAACGGAATGAGAATGGTGGCAACAATTAAGGAAAAGATTAGCTCCCGTCCGCGAAAAGTTAGCCGTGCCAGAGGATAAGCGGCTAAAGAACAGAACAGTAGGTTCAAAATTACAGTGATAACTGCAACCAGGGTGCTGTTAAAAAAGTAACGACCAAAGGGCTCAGCTTGCCACACTTTCACAAAGTTAATAAATGTGGGTTCCTGAGGAATAAAGCGTGGGGGAAATTCAAAGATGTTTTCAGTTCCGGACTTAAACGCCGTGCTGACTAGCCAGAGAAGGGGCAGGAGCATTGCGATCGCAATTCCCCCCAGCAGCGCATACATGAGGATGAGTTCCCACCAACGCTTTTGCTTTAACATGGCCGTTCTCCTGGTTGTCTGTCAGCTTGAAAGATTTGCGCTAGAACAGGCAGTGGGCAATAGGGAGTGGGCAGTGGTGTTTCTACTACGAAAGCCATTTTGCTGAGACCCTCTTTTACCTCAAACTTAATTCTGACAGTAATCTGACAGTCTGCTTAGCCAAATGTACGTTTTTGCATTAGCCAAAACCCAGCAAAGGACTCTGAGTCAGGATTATCTTGAACCGCTACAAAGTGTACCTGATTTGCCTTTTCCTTTGCGGTCATAAATTGTTCAGCCGCCTTTTTTAGCGCAGGGCGATTCAGGCTACCCATGATCCAGGTGTCGTTAGTACCTGTTTCGAGTAAAAGCTGAGAAAGTCTGCCAACCTGAACATCCAAATAGGCTAGCTCTAAACCCGACATCCAACCAGCTAGGGGCAATGCCCGCTCTGAAAAAATCAGGATGCCGGGCACCATCGTATCGGGGCCAATGCCTGCTAGCTCTAAAGGAAAGGCCTCACCAAAGCCAATGTCCCAATCAGGCATATCGGTAAAGTCTTTAGCCGGTAAGCTGACCATCGTCCACTTATCTCCCACCAGAGCATCTGGTAATGGACGCGCAGCTTCCACTGGCTGTATGGTAGAAGCCACCTTACGTTCTTGATAGCCAGGCTGCTGTGGATAGAAGTTCTCTCGACGATCATCCAACCAACTCTGTAAGGTCAATGCTCGGCGACTGAGTCGAGTGGCTATACCCAATTCATCGCAGGCCCGTTTGATCATGTTTTGCATCTGATAGCGAAAGAACCGAATCCGGGTGGGGGATTCTCCCGCTTGTTCCATGGCCTCTTCTAGCGCCTGTTTTAACTCAATAGAATTGATCTGTTTATTAGATAAAAACTTGCTGTAACGCAGACTTGAGTCATCAGTAACTGACTGGGCTCCATTGCAGACAAGAACTTCCCAGCGTTTTTTCTGATTGTCATCTAAAATTGGGCGCGAGTAAAAATCTAATTCCCATACCCTACCCATTAGACATCTTGCTCCGCCAGAAGTTTACCAGGATCTGCAGCTCGTTCAGGGGCCTCAGCCATGAGTTTGTCAGCTTCTTTGAGAATCTCACCAGGATACTTCTCTAACACTTTAGTAGACAGGCTAATACGCCCCCTTTCTTCATCTAAGTTGAGCACTACGGCCTTAACCGGTTGACCCACCTCAAAGACATCCCCGATGGAGGGGATAAAACTCTTACTGATTTGTTTGACATGGAGTAACCCCCGCACGCCGTCAAAATCAACAAATACGCCAAAGGGCTTAATAGAGCCAACTTTGCCGTCAATCAACTGACCTGGATTGAGCTGACCTAGGGCAGCTGTTTTCGCTGCATTGCGATTAGACAGTACCAATTTATTATTCTCTTCGTTGACTTCTAGAAAAGCAACAGAAATGGTTTGCCCCACCAGTGCTGTCAAATCTTCGGGAGGATTCACCAAGTGAGAACGGGGAACAAAGCCACGTAACCCTTCCACATCTGCAATCACGCCACCTTTATTGGTACCAGTGACTGTGACGTCAAGAATATCCTTATTGGCCTCACGCTGCTCTAGCTGGGCCCAAACTTCTTTAATCTCTAGCTTACGAATAGATAGAATCACCTGACCGTTAGCATCTTGGTCGCGCACAATCAGAAACTGTCGTTCGCTACCGATGGGGACAGCTTCTGCCAGGGGGATACGAGAGTCTACGGATGCCTCACGGGCGGGAAGGAAGGCCGCTGCTTTACCACCAATGTCTATGTAAGCGCCATCATCGGTATGGCTATCTACCTTGCCTGTAACGACTGCTCCTTTTTGGAAGTTAAAGTCGTGTTGGTCAAGGGCTTTGAGAAAATCGTCAGCAGAAAAAGTCAACGGTCTATTGCCTGCTAGGACAGGCTCCCTAAAAAAAGTCAGTTTTCCAAGTGTAAGCTAATTTTTGCTCAGCGGATTCTTAAGTTTTGGCAATAGGGCAATGGGCCGTTGCTCGCTAAGGTCGCCAGGCAGTGCACTCGCTAGGCAGCGACTAAGCAATTTTTTCGGCGAATAAAACCTTTACCTTTTCCCAGGCATCAGCGGCAGCATCAGAGTTGTAACTGCCGCGTCGGTCGCAGAAAAAGCCATGGCCTGCGCCTTCGTATTCGAAAATTTCATGGTCGATATTGGCATTTTGTAGGGCTGCTCGGATTTGGCCAACGGCGTCGGCAGGGATTGAGGCATCATCGGTGCCAAAGAAACAGTGGAGGGTGCCGGTAATTTGTGGGGTACGGGCTAGAGCGACTGGACCGGGGCCAAATACCTGGTCGGGGATACCTGCGCCGTAGAAGGATGCGATCGCACGCGTATCTGCCAATGTGGCTGCCAAATAAGCCACATGGCCGCCAAAGCAAAAGCCAATGCAGCCCACGCCGCTATTGTTCACGTTGGGTAAGGTTTTGGCGTAGTCAATGGTGGCCTGGATGTCGCTGAGGAGTTCATCAGCCTTGGTTTGGACCTTGTACTGACGCCCCACCTGAATATCTTCAGGGGTGTAGCCGGTTTCAAAGCCAGGGGCCTGACGATGGTACAGGGCCGGGGCCAGGGCCACATAACCTTCGCGGGCAATGCGCTCTGTCACCTCTCGAATGTGGCTATTAATGCCAAAAATTTCTTGCAGCACAATCACGACGCCAAAGGGACCCTCACCAGCGGGCATGGCAATGTACACCGGTAGCTTGATGTCATTGCTTTTGACCTCAATGGTTTGAGTCTCAATGGTGGGTGGGGTCATGGTTTCAGTTTCATCTTTAAAATCACCATTTTTATTTTGGGGCCAGGGACTCCCGAACAGGGGACGCTACTGTGAATTTTTGTATCCTATGCCAGTTAAATGACAATTGTCACATCTCAAAATGTGGTTTCGCGAGTAATCTCTAAGTAATGTTGGGTAGCCTGGTTTTGGTTTGCGCTATTTCTAGGTTTGCGCTATTTCTAGGTGCCAGGCCAATATTTGCTTGTTAGACGCTTATTAAACGCGATCCATGGTGCAATTTCATATTCAAACTGATAGCGAAATTCCGGCTTCTACGCAGCTATACGATCAGATATGGTTTGCGATCGCATCCCGCCAATATCCACCTGGATACCGTTTGCCCAGTACCCGTCAGCTGGCCATGCAGACCGGTTTACACCGCAACACCATCAGTAAGGTATACCGTCAGCTAGAAGACGCTGGTGTGGTTGAGGCTCAGCCGGGGTCTGGCATCTATGTGCGGACCCAGGGCAGTGTGGAAATTGACAAGCCCCGTTCACCGTTGCTGGCCCAATTCCCAAAGGCTCAGGAATTGGTGGAAAGCAGCTTAGACGAATTACTCCGTCAAGGCTGTTCTTTACACCAAGCCCGTGAGCTATTTCTGGGTGAAATTGACTGGCGTTTGCGCTGTAGTGCGCGCGTGCTTGTGACCACGCCTCGGCAAGATATTGGTGCCGGTGAACTGATGGTGCGCGAACTTGAGCAAGCGTTGCAGATTCCAGTGCAACTGGTGCCCATGGAAGAACTAGAGGATGTCTTATCTCAGACCCGGTCGGGTACGGTGGTGACCAGCCGCTACTTTATTAATGAAGCAGAAGCGATTGCCGCACCCAAATCGGTGCGGGTGATTCCCATCGATATTTACGACTATGCCGAAGAACTGGGCCAACTAAAAGATCTGCCCAAGGATACCTGCCTTGGGCTGGTGAGTCTGAGCTCTGGTATTTTGCGAGCTGCTGAAGTGTTGTCTTACAGTTTGCGTGGCGATGAAATTTTGGTGATGACGGCCCAAACGGAAGATGATCAGAAACTTTCGGCGGTGGTGCGCAGTGCTCAAACGATTGCTGCGTTGGATAAAGCCAGTTTCCCAGCCATTAAGGAAGCGCTGCAGGCGGCACGAGAAGACATTATTCGACCTCCAAAAGTCTTCTGTTGCGAGAATTACATCGGAGAACAATCCATTGAGGTGCTCAAGCGAGAGCTAGGGTTAGATTAAGCAGGCACCAGATGTCTAGTCAGATCGCAGCAAATCATATCCAACATAAAACCACGTCGAGTCCATAGGCTACGATGTTAATTTATGCATTATGCATGTTGAGCCCGCGTTTGCAATGTGGGCTTCACTCTTTGCCACTGGGTTTCTGGGCAGGGGCTAGAGGCTGTTACCATGCGCGATTCAATCCCTGCCCATATGTGGGGCGAGACACGCACTGCAACCTGTTTGCAACGTACCATGAGTTCACAAATGTAGAAATAGTCAGCTAGAGATTGAGCATCTGCTGATGAGATTTGCCAGTCGTTTGGTGATATCCCGAGGGTATTAAACCAGAGCTTTAGAACGTTAGTTTGAAATATTTGTTTTTGGTATTCGGAAGTTTCTTGGCTAGGAATAGCCGATTTGAGTTGCTGTAGCACTTTGAATAGCTCTAGACAATTGATAGAGTCCAAGATATTCATCTTGGCAAACCGTTTGGTTAGGGTGATGCCTCGGGCAATGGCACGAGTGATGTCCAGATCTTGCTCATGGGAGCGGGTGAGGGCATGGTTGAGATCCAATGTCCGAGCAAGATTCACATCAATGGCATGGGCATGGGCAGGGTCCAGCGTCAGCGCAAGCGCACGGGCACGATCGAGGGTATGGGTGCGAGCTAAATGACTGTTTAGCTCACGGTTGAGGGCCAGTGCCAAATAAATTGCCGATACTCGTTTAGCAGCAGGCTTAAAGTTGCCCATTGAGTTAGTTGTTGCATTGGTAGCCCATTGCATTAACTGTTGTAATTTAATAGAGCTAAGGCATTGACTTGCTCTTCGTTCTAAAGACTTTAAAAAATCATTCGCCCCTTGTTTTCCCGTTAATAGTCCTGGTGCTAGCAGCAGCACCTGCCGCCAACGTCTATCAGTTGCGTAGGTAGAGATTACCTTGTCCCAGTGGCTATTGTCGGCTAAGCATTGAGCTGTCAGATATTCTTGCAGGGTCAGGTGAGAAAATGAATAAGCATCCTCAGCCCGTTCTACCAAGATACCCTGCTGAACTTCTATTGCCTGTAATACCGCTTCTCCATCCAATGTTTTGGGTACATTTAAGTTACTGGCTAAAAACTCCTTAATCTGTACTGTTAGTTCCTTGCGAGAGAAAAAGAGCTGATCGGCAGCAAACCCTGCATAGGCAATCTCAGAGAGTAAACTCTCTTCTAGTTCAATACTAAGACCTTCATAAATTTCATCCCGGTCGATACGTTTTTCTGCTGCCCATTCCTCTAAAAGAATGCGTAAGGCCCGCTGATATAGACTGCTCCGATTTGTGGGAAACCTCTGAGACCGGTCGTATACCAAACATAGGAAGGTTAACAAGAGTGGTGTATGGGCCAGCTCTTTAGCCGCTTTGTTTTGGGGCTCTTGTAAAATTTCCCAGCATTTTTTACTAGTAGCTCTCTCCATATCTTGTTCACTGCTAAACCAATTGCTGATAAATTGATTAATCTGCTCATTGTCAAAGTCGGCCATGCCGACATCGCTAAAACGAGTAAACCCTCCGTGGTAGGCCGCTGTACGACAGGAAGCGACAAACCGATTTTGATCATATTGATCCACAAAGTCTTGAATAGCACAGATAACATTATCAAGATTTTTAGTGGGTACCTCATCCAATCCGTCTAGAACAATCAGGAGTTTTCCCTGTTTAAGGGCCTGCTGTACAAACTCTAAAGGAGCCGGAAACCCACAGTGGCTAAACTCCTCAGCGATCAATTCGATGATGTTGATTTCATCTGCTTCAAATCGTTTAAGTTCGAGTAATACGGGGATGTTGCGATGGTGATAGGCCGTCTGTTCATAGTGGAATGTACGTAGGGCTTCTAAGCCTAATTTTCGCAAAAATGTCGATTTACCAGCCCCTGGCCCACCTAGCACCAGCAGATATTGTTTTTTGTTAGCGACATCAATGCCAGATGGTTTCTCTTCATTATTGCGGCGACCAATGCATCTGCGAAAGCGCGTTTGACGATACTGTCTTTCTAAGGCTTGAGGTGATTCAAATCCAAGAATGTCATCTTCATCCAGAAATTTTACACCTGTATAGACCTGAGCCAGATCTATAGGCTCCCGCATACCCAGTACTTTAAGCTGGCAGTGGCGTTTTCGATAGGTTTGAACATACTTCCTTGATGCCTGAAAAAACAGATTTTGGACCTCGGAGACAGCCTGACTCCCAACCTTGGGTAAAAGCTCTAGTGCAAAGCTGGCAATCCCTTCAGCGACAGGTTCTGCTAATAGTTCTAAATCAGTCATATTCGTTGTTATGTTACGCTAACGTCCCATTGTGTCAGTAGACGTTAGCTTGAGGGAGAGGGGGCAGCAACCTGGTTCCCGATGCCTCAGGGGGTAAGATGCCAGGTGTTAAAACGAGATCGGAATTCCCGCAGATAAGATTTTGTGATATCGGATACAAAATACTGTGCGTATGTGAAGATGGCTGCTACTCCTAAATAGTTAATGATCAAGGATAAAGAGCTTTTAACTAGCTGCAACATCCGTTGTCATAAGATACCTAACTCTCTACGTGCCATGGTAGATCTTACCTTCTAGATGCTGTGTGGTCGGTTTACTTGGACTGCAGATGAGTTTGGATGTCATAATGAGTCAGATGTAGCCTTGGAGGCAGCAATAGATTAATCTATCCTTGTGTCTTTATGAACCATACTAATAGAGAGCCAAGATTAGATGCTTGAAAGGTATTTAAAGAGATAAAAAATGGACAAAAAACTGATAGAGAGAAGTGATATTTTAGGTGACTGGATTAACGCAGATAAAACATCAAAGACGCAGATTTATGAAGACCCTGAGTCCAGTTGCTTTCATGCCAAAGTAACCTGGATCCTTAAAGATGAATCAAATCCTGATGGTCCTGAACTAGATTGTAATAATCCGGATGAGAGTCTTAGGCAACGACGTATTTCAGGATTAGAATTTATTACTGGCTTGCAATTTAATGAGAGAAAAAAAGAATGGCAAGGTGGTCGAATTTACAGTCCAAAAGATGGTAAAACCTTTTATCTAAAAGTTTGGTTCCTTGACAACAAAGATACGTTGAATCTGAGGCCATCCGTTGATGCCATGGGGATTACAGGCAAAAATCTTAATTGGTATCGATATTCAGAGTGAGGCTTACTGCTCGACAGGCCGCCATGTATAGCTCACGTTGCTGAAGGTCTTATTTCGCTTGAGTTGTTCTTTTAGTAGGTGAACTTGTCTCATTTTCGGTTGAGCATTGAAAAATAGAGCTTTAATGTACTCTGCATGGGCTTTAAATAGTTCTTGCTCGGTGGGGCTTAATTGTTCTTGGATAATGTCTATGATTGTCCCTATGGCAAAGGTGACTAGCTCCCAACGGACCCCAGTTAAGGGGAAGACTTGCAAACAGATGGGCAAGAGTTTTTTTTCAATAACTGAAGAACTATCTTCTAGAACGCTGAGCCAAATATAGGCTTGAAACATGCTGAGATCACGCAGACTAGAGTGTTGAACGGACTGAGATTGGATGCGCCCTTGATAACTCGTGTGGTTGGGAAATGTCTGCAATGCTTTTTGGTAAGTGAGGGTTGCAATAGAGCTCACTTTTGGCATCATGCGTTTGACTAGAGCTATGGTTTCAACATTATGGCTAACGCTAGTGGCTGAGCAAATGTGTTTCCATGGCATGCATATGAGTTCATTTAACAGCTTTAGATAGGGGGTTAACCAAATCAGTTCCTCGGACGAAAGATGGCTGATAATGCGCTGTTGTGTTAAGTGTAGTTGGGTGGTCATGAACCCGACTAAGTGTTGATTAAGCGATGAAAAATAGATTGCTTCTAGCTCGCGTAACATGGGGGCAATGATGAGCAATAAGTTTTCAAATTTGGGTATAACCCTTGCCGCCGCCGCTAATCGACTGCCCTCAATATCAATCAGGTGTAAATATTCAATAATAGGAGAGAAAACAAATGATTCTCTATATCTATTGATCAATGCTTCATAAATGCTATGGATTTGAACGCTGAGACTCTGTATTTCCCAGGTGTCTGCCTTAATGCCTGCTGTTACTAAAAGCTGTTGTGTATCTGTTGCTGCTAGGACGCAATCTGAGGCTAAATGCTGGTCTAGCTTTGTCGCAGTAATGTTGCGAGACTCATCTGAGATTGTACGTCTCAATCGTTGTTCCACATGAGGTCTGGCATGTTTTGAAATAGCTTCAAGGTTGGGCAGATAGCGAGCAACCCATATTTTTAATAACTCGTTGTTGATGTCAGTGCCCGCAGCCTGAACTCGTTTGAACTCGTTCATTGTGAAAAAGTATAGATATGACCAACGAGCCACGCTGAATTGTCTTATTCAAACCATTTGGAAGACAATTACAGCGTAGATCTAACGAGGCTATTCATATTTATCTCACCAAACCACATCATCGTTATAATCGTTGGATAGCTGAGAATTAAGGCATCAGCTTTCGATGTGGATAAGGCTTAATAACTACATACGTAGACTTTGTTCAATTTGGCGTAACTTCATACGTGCAAGTCCCAGGTTGGCTTTCTCTCGGTCCATCACTAAATAAAAGAAAACCCCTTCCATCAATTCACAGATGCGGATCAAATGATACTGATCTTTTAAGGTGATCAGAATATCCTCAATCGGTGATGTGATTTGTAACCCATCCCGTGCCTTATTTTTAGCTTTAATGACTTCTGAATTGAGAGCAATAGCCTGTTCTAACTTTAATTCTGAAAAAGCATTGCTATTTACACTAGCTTGTCCGAGGGAAAATCCTGTTCCCCAATCTCCAATAGCAGCACCAATAGTGCCGTCAATCGATAGGGCATTTTGAATAGATTCTGCAATATTATCCATTTATGATGAAATAATTTCGATAACAACAATTCACACCACCTGTAAAGGGCGTGCTAATTCAGACGTAAATTCTAAAATAGGGCCTTTTTACTTTAAGGCCTTGTAATCAATCAGTTTTGTGAGTTGAATATTGAAAAACAGATGCAAGCCCACCCTAGGTTCCACAAGGGTTCAATTCTTTGTTGAATGAAAGGAACCAACTTCGATGGAAAAGAGAATAATGTCTGTAATTTAATAATGGCAAGCTTTATGGGCATCAGCAATGACATATCAATTTTCTTAGTTGAATCTTAATAGAATAGGAATCTTGATTTAAATATTCCGCAATTGTGCTGATAAAAATCCTGAATAATGAGCTTGGCAATAATAGAAGGATAAGTATCCTGAATTTCATTCAGAAAACTTTTCTCTAAATATTTGATGGTTGATGGGCTATTTGGGGCGTTGATGTCTCTAAATATTTGATGGCTGATGGGCTATTTGAGGCGTTGATGTGATTGAATTTCTGCCAATGCTAGGAATATGAGTTCCACATTTATTGATGCTGAAGGGCGAAGCAGGGATGCGGAAACTAGGCGATGAGGTGTGGAGCATTAGCAGGTAGCTTCTTGAAATCGTATGCGACGACTAGTGAATCTTGGGCAGCGATGGCTGCCATTGTTACTGTGTGTAATTTTTCTTATGGCGTTAGGTGGTGGATCGCCTGCGTCTGCTCAATCACCAACGCCACGGGTGATCGCTGTGACGGGGTATGGTCACGATCAAGCGCCTACTACCCTGGCGGAAATTACTCTGGGTATATCGGGCAAAGACAAAAGTGCTAAGGCTACTTACGAGCAGTTAGCTAAACGCACCTCTGCTGTTGCCAAGGTGCTCACGACTGGCAAGGTGGAGACGATTAAGTCCTCGAATGTAAAACTTGATATTCAATATGGCCGTGATGGCAAGCCCCAGCCGGATAATTATGAGGGCTATCGAAATATTGTATTTCAGGTGCCTGCTGACAACATTGGTTTGTTGGATAATGCGATCGCAACCGATGTAGATCGGGTGCAAAACATTCGCTATCTAGCCTCTGAAACTGATCTTTTGGCTGCCCGTGATCGAGCTTTAGAAGCTGCTATTACTGATGCCCAAGCCCAGGCTAAAGTGGCGCTTGATAAGCTGGGCTTTAGCATCCAAGAGGTGTTCGACATCCAGGTGAATGATGCGATTACGCGCTCGCCAGAGGTAGATACCGTTTCTAACGGAAAGGACTCTGACAGCTGGTCATATTCAAGGGGTGGTCTGGCGATAGAAGGCGCGGAACAAGCTGTAGATGTAAAGGTAATGCTGAAGGTGCGGTACTAACATG
>JAHQVZ010000008.1 GCA_019634055.1 Leptolyngbyaceae cyanobacterium MAG.088 | reverse complement strand
GGTGATGTCGTTCGTTACCGTGGCGCATCATATCGTGTGAAAAAAGCTGTAGACCATAGTCATGGTCGTATGAGTGGTCTAACGTATCGCGGTGCTCAGGTCCGCTAGCTCTTCCCTTTTGTTCTAAGGGTGAGTATAGACCAGTAGTTGCTTACTACAATTTATTTCTGATGTTATTAGGTCTCTTCTAGCTTGAAGGGACCTTTTTTTAATATATAGCTTGGCGCACATAGTTCAATGCATAGATGATCCCTGGAAGCTTTAGCTGACAACAGCTATGTGCGCAGCAAACTGCTGAATGCATCCAGCAGTTTGCTCTATTTTGCTCCCATTGGCCTATGGTTGATGACATTGGTGATTGTTGAAGGCTTTAGATAGTCATTGATATAGGCGGTGTAATTGGCCGCGATTTAGTAGTTTGCTCTCAGCTTTGGATTCCATATCAATATCCCTGCGGTATTATGCTGAGAGCAATAATTCAGGTCTACTGTGCTCTCTTTTTTTGCAGGTTTATTCATAGGATTATTGTTTCTTTTGGTTGCTCGTCTGCGCTCCGGTGCCAGACGCAAGGCGCTGTTCGAACGAATTCGTCTTCAACCTGAAGTGCAATCTTTTTCCTATGAGGCTCAGATTGCTAGTGCGATCGCAAATCAGAGCACGATGATGGGTGATTTGCAAACTGAGATTGATGAGGTTGATCGGGTTCTGCGGCAGGCACCGCTGGGATATTTGAAAGTAGATCAAGAAAATCGTTTGCTCTGGTGTAATGCTAAGGCCAGACAGCTTTTAGGGATCGAGCAAACTGACTATGCCTCACCCAGATTATTGCTAGCGCTCGCTCGGTCTTACGAACTTGATCATCTGATTGACCAAACGCGTGAACGTCAGGCTGAGTGTAAAAGTGAATGGACCCTACGGTCTATTTCTCCTGATCCGGCCAATGTTTTAGAAGGACCGGCATATCCTTTGAGTGGCTATGGTATTCCTTTAAGTCGTGGGCATGTGGGCGTATTTCTAGAAAATCGTCAGGAAGCGGTCATACTGGCACAGCAGCGAGATCGCTGGACGTCGGATGTTGCCCATGAATTAAAAACACCGCTGACATCTATTCGTTTAGTTGGAGAAACCTTACGCAATCGGATTGACCCTGAATTGGTGCATTGGGCTGATCGTTTGCTGCGTGAAGTAAACCGTCTGAGCGAGTTGGTCGATGACATGCTTAGCCTGAGTCATCTAGAGCAGCGCCAACAAGAAAAGTTAGAGGATGCGGACCTGGTTGCGTTGCTATATCAGGCCTGGCAAAGTTTGGAACCCCAGGCAAAACTCCAGGAAAAGCAGTTTGACTATCAAGGGCCAGACAGTGCGATCGCATCTGTTAATAATGGTCTGGTTTATCGTATGTTACTGAATTTATTGGATAACGCCTTGAAATATAGCCCACCCAACCAGACAATCTACGTTCGTCTCGAATCCTTTGATAAAGGCGGTAGCTTAGGGGTGCTTCTAGATGTGTTTGACTGTGGTGCTGGATTTCTTGAAAAGGACTTACCCTATGTGTTTGATCGCTTTTATCGATCTGATATATCGCGGACGCGGTCGGGGGATGATGAGATCGCAAAAGGGACCGGCTTAGGATTATCAATTGTCCAAAAAATTGTCGAATTCCATCAGGGAACCGTGCAGGCTAAGAACCACCCTGATACTGGCGGTGCTTGGTTGCAGGTTTGGTTACCCCAATCCCCAGACACGGTTGATAAAAAATATTCGGTATCCAAATAACAGACTGGCTACGTATAACTAATGGACTATGAAACACTACGGTACACTGAAGGTACCCTGCAGATTAATTGCTTCTAATAGCTTCAGAGCAGTGGTATACGATTGCCCCTGTCAGATTAACTAAGACAGTAAAGTATCCTTTAGAACCCTTAAATAACAAGAGTTAATCTGACTTACAATCGATCAACGCGTACGTCGATTACTATCCGTAGTCGAGGTTTGTGCTCAAATAACACCAGCCGTAACGTAGTTAGTTTTGTCTAAACCGTCAATATCTAAGCCATCATTGTCTGATGAAAAACTGCAGAAACTTCTGTCCCAGTGGGGGGTGGCCTCACGGCGTCAGGCAGAGCGACTAATTACTAACGGTCATATTACTGTCAATGGTGTTAAGGCCCATATCGGTCAGCGTGCTAATCCTGTGGTGGATGATATCCGGATTGATGGTCGACCGCTTAATCCAGATAATCGTCCAGACAACCATTACGTGTTACTAAATAAGCCCCGTGGTGTCGTGTCTACCTGTGATGATCCCCAAGGGCGAAAAACCGTTCTTGACTTGCTTCCCCATAAGCTTCGTCAAGGCGATATCCGTTTACATCCTGTCGGCCGTTTAGATACGGACTCTACCGGAGCATTGCTATTAACCAATCACGGACAGCTGACTCAAACCTTGACCCATCCCCGACATCATATTCCCAAAACCTATCGGGTGAGGGTGCAGGGTACTCCAAATAGCGCTTGTATAGACAAATGGCGGCGTGGCGTATCTTTAGCGGGTAAATTGACAGCCCCTGCCCAGGTCAAGGTACTACATCCCAAATCTCCTGCCCTGCTAGAAATTGTGTTGCGAGAGGGGCGTAACCGTCAGATTCGGCGTGTGGCTGAGCAGTTAGGTCATCCGGTTATTAGCTTGCATCGTAGCGCCATCGATTTTATTGATTTGGGCGACTTACCCTCAGGTAAATGTCGTGAATTAACCTCACAAGAGGCTGATAAACTCCTGGCACTTATCTGATTCACTGTTTGGTCAACGTATGCTTGAATCACACTAGTGTGCTTAAATTGTTAAGAAACATTTTGAACCTATGAAACGGCAAGGCTACACGAGCGATCAGCAGCACGAGCAGCTACTGGCCCTAGGGTCAGCGCTTCGTGATGCTCGCTTAGCTAGCGGCCAAACTTTGGATGAGGTGGCTAGTCGGGTTTTGGTACGACCTAGATTGCTACTGGCGTTGGAAGAGGCACGGACGAATGAATTGCCTGAGCCAGTTTATGTGCGCGGTCTGATTCGGCGCTATGGGGATGCTTTGGGGCTAGATGGTAATGGCCTATCCCAATATTATGTGGCGGCTCCTACCCCTAAGGGCACAGGTCGAACCTGGTCAAAAGATTCTGTTCAGCTACGTCCATATCACTTGTATGCGGCCTATGTTGCTTTAATCGCTATTTCAATCAGCGGTTTATCTTATATGATGCAGCGGGCTCTACCTGAGGATGCTGCGGCACCGATCGTCGATTCTGCTACGGTTGAGCAGTTAGCCCCGAGACGGACGGTTCAGGCGACTCCTGAACCCGCACAGCCTGTGGCTAAACCGGTTTCTAAGGAGCCGATTGTGCTCGATGTTGAGTTTGTTCAGCAGTCTTGGGTGCGGGTGACTGCCGATGGCAGTGAGGCTTACGAAGGTATTTTGCAGCAGGGGACCGAGCGTTCATGGACCGCTAAGGAAACCCTGACCATTCGTGCGGGTAATGCGGGTGGGGTGGTGGTCGCCTACAACCAGGAAAAAGCTAAGCCCATGGGTAAACCAGGTGCTGTCGTAGAGCAGACATTTACCCCGACTACCCCTGGTGAGTTAGCCAGTGTAACCCAGTAGGGATATGCTCGTCCGCCCTGAGACGGGGCTTTGTTTTTAGCTCACTCACCCTTTTGGCAAGGTAACGTTGTAATAACCGTTGTCCCTTTATTAAGTTGGCTTTCTAGTTGAATCCGTCCTTGGTGGTTATGGATGATGGCTTTTGCGATCGCTAAGCCTAACCCTGAGCCAGCTCCATCACGACGGCTCCGGGCCTTATCTACTCGATAAAACCGGTCAAATACCTGAGACTGTAGTTCTTTAGAAATACCAATGCCGGTATCGCGTACGCCCACCTCATAGGCGGCTTGTCCTTGCCATTGGCGATGCTCCAGGGTAACCGTCACGTTGCCTGCGGCCGTGTACTGGATGGCGTTACTAATTAGATTAGTAAATAGGCGAGTGAGCTGGTCGCGATCGCCCATCAGGTGGCTAGGCAGTTCAGAGTCTGGCGGATTATAACGTAGAGTTAGCTTGCGACTCTGGGCGATCAGTCCTTGTTCTTCAATCACTTCTGATAGCAATTGATTGAGATCCAGGTCTTCCCACTGCATAGGAATTAGACCGCCGTCTTGTCGTGCGAGAAATAACAGATTATCGACTAGACGACCCAGACGTCGAGTTAGACGCTCAACTACCTGCAGTTGAGCATTTTGAAAGTCAGCATCTGGTTCAGGATCGGCTAGGGCCACCTGCACATTAGTTTGAATAACGGCAATGGGGTTGCGCAGTTCGTGGGAGGCATCGGCCGTAAACTGCTTCAGCTGTTGATAGGACTGGCGCACTGGGGCCATGGCTAATCCTGACAGCAACCAGCCGATGGTGCCCGTGGCAACAATCGCCAAACCAGACCAAAGACTGAGGTCAATTACCAACTGACGGCTGGGTTTGCTGACTTCAAACCAGGGGTGGCTCACTCGCAAATAGCCCAACACCTGATTATTGATTTGCACACGACGACTAATTTGCCGTAGAACCTGATCGTTGTCAGGGCCATGGCTAACATGTACGGTCTCCCCGGCGGCGTTTACCTGAAGCGATAGGCCCATAGGTTCCGAGAGGGTGCTCCACTGCAAAACACCATTAGGGTCAAACCATTCAATATCAATGTGGTCGTCTTCGAGGGTTTGGGCATTGTCACGAAAACTATCATCCACATTGACCTGCAGAGGTTCGTTACCCTCCACTCCCATGGCCGTTAAAACACGACCCGTGGTTGCTGGCGCTGGCTCGATAACCAATGACCGTTGTACCACTTCCACCACATGATTGAGGGTGTCATCCACACGCTCTACCAACGTATTGCGCACATAGAAATACACGCCACTGGCAAAAATTAGCAGCAAAATAGCAGTCACAATGATGTACCACAGGGCCAGACGACGACGTGTGGTTTGGAACATGGGGGATTGGGTCAAACGTGGGTCCTCATCGGTATGGGCAATGGTCAGGGGCCTAAAGGCCGAGCAGTGGGCTTCGACAAGCTCATCCTTTAGTCAATGGGGTTTGTATGTAGACGTTTCTGAAGAGAACAGTTTTTTTATAAGTTCAAACCCCGCTGCCTAGAGAGCTGCATGATTTCTGAACTAGTCAGATCCTAACGTTCGCGACATCATAGACTATATATCCCACCAATCTACTTTCACCTGATTTCACCATGACGGCTCAGTTGACTAAATCTGCTCCTATTTCGATTGCCCTTGAGCAACAGCGATTATTGTTTGCCTCGGGGCAAACTAAACCGCTTGAGTTTCGGTTGGCTCAGCTAGCAAAACTAAAGCAGGCGATTATTGCTCGTCAGACAGAGATTGTGGCAGCTGCTAAGGCGGATTTAGGGCGGCCTGAGTTTGAAGCCTATTTTGAAATCGCCACCTTATCAGACATTAATCTGGCGATGAAAAAGCTGAAGTCCTGGATGAAGCCCCGGCGGGTAAAGTCTACGCTAGAGAATTTTCCCTCATCGGCCTGGATTCAGCCGGATCCCTTGGGTGTGGTGCTGATTATTGGTCCCTGGAATTATCCTTTTCAGTTGATGGTGTCGCCATTAGTGGGTGCGATCGCAGCCGGGAACTGTGCCATCCTTAAACCCTCAGAGCATGCCCCAGCAACGGCCAAGGTGGTCTCTGAGCTAATTGCCAATACCTTTGACCCTAGCTATATCACCGTATTTGAAGGCGACGCCACTGTCAGTCAGCAGCTATTGGCCGAAAAATTTGACCATATTTTCTTTACTGGTGGTACGGCCATTGGTCGCATCGTTATGGCAGCTGCCGCTAAGCACCTTACCCCAGTCACCCTGGAGTTGGGCGGTAAAAGCCCCTGCATTATCGATGCCGATATTAACCTTGACCATGCCGCTAAGCGCATTGCCTGGGGTAAATTTATCAATGCCGGACAAACCTGCATTGCCCCTGACTATTTGCTAATTGACCACACCATCAAAGACGCGTTTCTAACTAAGCTAACGGCAGCTATTCGTGAGTTCTTTGGAGACGATCCCTCCCAGAGCCCTGATCTGAGCCGCATCATTAATCAGCGACAGTTTGACCGATTAACGGGCCTGCTCGATAGTGGTACCCCCATTATTGGCGGCCAAACCGATGCCGCCACCCGCTACATTGCTCCCACCGTACTAGATAACGTCACCTGGGATTCCCCGGTGATGCAGGACGAAATTTTTGGTCCCATTTTGCCCGTATTAACCTACGACCAGTTTGACCAGGCCCTGGTTCAGATCAATGCCCGTCCTAAACCGTTGGCCCTATATCTTTTCTCTCGCGATCAAACTAAACAACAGCAGGTGCTTATAGGCACATCTTCTGGGGGCGTGTGTCTAAACGACACGGTGTTACACATTAGTGTGCCCGATTTACCCTTTGGTGGTGTGGGCAATAGCGGCATGGGCAATTACCATGGCAAGGCATCATTTGACACATTTTCCCACTATAAGAGCGTGCTTAAAAAGACATTTTTATTCGATTTAGATTGGCGCTATGCCCCTTATCTGCCATCGAAGTTAGCTCAAATTAAAAAGTTAGTTACCCGTTAACTGATGAGACTGATAAGAACGCAGCCAATATTGTGACAGGTCTGTCAGAAACCCTGTTGAACTGTCTGACAGGAGCTAGGATAGATTGGCTTAGCGAACAGCGCGACCACATAAGCATATGGGAAAGAACCTGACATGACCTACGACTTTGACCTATTTGCAATTGGTGCGGGTTCGGGGGGCATTGCCACCGCAAGACGGGCTGCTCAGTACGGCGCAAAGGTCGCAGTGGCAGAATTTGATCGTTTAGGCGGCACCTGTGTTAATCGTGGCTGTGTGCCTAAAAAACTGATGGTTTACGCTTCCCATTTTGCTAGCCATGCAAAAGAAGCCGCAGGCTATGGTTGGACGTTTGAGTCCGGCAAATTTGACTGGTCTACCATGATTACCGCAGTCAATGATGAAGTGACTCGGTTAAATGGTATCTATCAACGGATGATCGACAATGCTGAGGTCACTCTTTACAAGGGCCATGCGCGGATTGTTGATCCTCATACGATTGAAGTAGCCGGTCAAACGGTGACCGCTGAGAAAATTTTGATTGCGGTTGGAGGCAAGCCTAATCGGCCTGATATTCCAGGCATAGAGCTTGCCATTACCTCCGATGAGATTTTTCATCTATCTCAGCAGCCAAAGCATATGGTCATCTTTGGCGGTGGCTATATCGGCTGTGAATTTGCCTGCGTGCTTAATGCTCTGGGTACAAAAGTTACCCAGGTGATTCGTCGCGATCAGGTTTTACGTGGCTTTGATGAAGATATTCGCACTGAGGTGCAAGATGCTATGGTCCGCCATGGCATTACCATTGTTACCGATGAACTGGTTAGTCTTGAGAAAACCTCCGAAGGGCTGAAGGTTAGCTTAAAAAATAACAATCTGGTGATGGCAGATGTTGTCGGATTGTCGGCCCTTGGCCGTATCCCTCGCTTAGAAAATCTGGGGTTAGAAAACACTCGGGTTGAAGTGCAAAAGGGAGCCATTGTGGTGGATGCCCATAGTCAGACGGCGGAATCTAACATTTTTGCTGTCGGCGACTGCACCAATCGCATTAATCTCACCCCGGTTGCCATTAGTGAAGGGCGGGCGTTTGCCGACACCCACTACGGTGGCATGCGCCGGGTGATGAACCATGACAATGTGCCATCAGCAGTATTTACGACGCCGGAAGTTGCCACTGTTGGCATGACCGAACGCGCTGCCATTGAAAAATATGGTGAAGTGGCAATTCGGGTTTATCGGTCCCGATTTAGGCCCATGTACTACACCCTGCCAAAGCTAGAAGAGAAGACGTTGATGAAGCTGATTGTCCATGTGCAAACAGATAAAGTGTTAGGTGCCCATATGGTGGGTGACTCTGCTGCAGAGATTATTCAAGGTGTAGCCGTTGCAGTGAAGATGGGTGCAACCAAGGCCGATTTTGATGCCACGGTGGGTATCCATCCTAGTTCGGCAGAAGAGTTTGTGACTATGCGATAGTGTGATGGCTTAACGGCGCAACACTATTGTATGCAGATCACTCATCTATCCTAAAATAATGATGACTTTGGCAGTCTCTAAACATGTGCTCTGGTCGACGCGCTCGATGTTGTTGCTGTTGCTCACAATTGTTACAGGATGTGTTCCCTATCCTGTGCATAAAATGTTACAGCCAGAATCCACCGCCATCATTCTAGATGAGAATGATAGTCCGGTTGAAAGCGCCCAGGTGAGTTTAGTTACAAGCTCATATCCCTATGGTATGGCCATAGGTTTAGAACTCAAGCTGACAGATGGCCAGGGGGTTGTTAAGTTTGATGCTGACCATGAATGGCGTACAGAGATGTTAATGGTTCATGGTTCAGAAGTCTTTTTTTGGAACTGGTGTATTTATAAGTCAGGTTATGAAACCTACCTGACCAACTATCGTAGTGCTGATGAATGGCAAGATGTTTTCACGGTCAGCCTGACGCCAGGAATTGCTAGCGAATGTCCTTTAAAGCAACCCTGATTAGGCTATTAACGATTCTACCTGGTCTGCCTGGGTAGGCAGGTTTGCCGTCAGTACCTCGCAGCCGTTTTCAGTAATCAATACGTCATCTTCAATGCGAATGCCCCGTACATCAGAAAACTGGGTGAGCCGGTCCCAGTTGACCATGGTGGCGTAGCGATCGCACGTCTCCCTATCTTTCAAAATGCCTGGCACCTGGTAAAACCCAGGTTCAATCGTCACCACCATGCCTGACTGCAACAAACGATCTAATCGCAGGAACCCAAGACCAAAGCGATCGCTGCGTTGACGCCCTAGTGCGTATCCCGCTAGATCTCCCAAATCCTCCATATCATGAACGTCTAACCCCAGCAGATGACCGACACCATGGGGAAAGAACAACGCATGGGCATCCTGGTCTACCAGGTCATCTGGCTGACCGATGAGAATACCCAAATCGACCAGACCAGTGGCCAGTATTCGACAGGCTAACAGATGTAAATCCTTGTACTCTATACCCGGCTTAGCCATCTCAATACAGGCATCATGGGCTGCCAGTACCACATCGTAAAGATCTCGCTGAGTGGAGGAAAACTTGCCACTTACAGGCCAGGTGCGGGTAATATCAGATGCCCATCCCGTCTCCGTTTCTGCCCCCACATCCGCCAAAATTAAATCATTCTCTCCTAGGGGATGGTGGTAATGGTTGTTGTGCAGCACTTCACCCTGGACCGTCACAATACTGTTGTAGGCGCAGGTCATGTCGTTCGCCATAATCACCTGCTCCATGACGGCTCGAATATTTGCCTCGGTTAGGGGTTGCTCCAACGTTGTTGCTGCCATGCCAGCCTTATGGGCAGATACCGATACATTAGCTGCCCGCCGCATTTCACCCAGAGCATAGTCGTCATGACACAGGCGCAGCTGGACTATGGCCTGGAGTAATGCCAGATCCTGATCTTGAGACTGTTTGGCCATGGGGATTGACCGGTTTAACAGCTGCTCTTGTTGCCTAGCTGTCGCATTATCTTGCACCTTGATCGTGGCTACTTGCCCATGGACAAAATGGGTTAAATCTTCAAGGGGTAGAGCCTTGCCAGCACCAATTTTATGGGCCAGTTCCGAACGCGTTGGGCTCGGCCCGTGCCACAGCGCTTCAGCCGGTGTAGCTTCATCCATAAATAAGGTGAGATGGCCATCGGCTAAATGAATCACCGCATTT
>JAHQVZ010000065.1 GCA_019634055.1 Leptolyngbyaceae cyanobacterium MAG.088 | reverse complement strand
GCAAATAGCTAATCGGTTGGGAGGTTTCGGTAAGGCGGTTTAGAATTTTACGCTCAGTCGCGCAAAATTCTAAAAAGGGATATTCCATCGGTGTTTTATTAATCGATACTCAAAGAACGTTTTTGTGTACACAATTTTGATTCTTTGCCACAAAAAAGTCTGGCCAGCAAAGTAGACACCTTATTTTTTACGGTGTGCAGCGAACGCGGAGCAGCGTAACCCACCTAAGCGACTACCCATATCAATGGTTGCAGCCGTTAACCCATAATTTTTTGTGCGAGGGGCCTGGGGAAGTTGAGGTCCCCAGATCAGGAGGGGGTCGGGGAGGAAAGCCCCGAGCAACCCTTTTCTCTATGTGCCGATACTTAACCTTCCAAGTCGTGTCAATAGCCTTGTCGCAGGTCTACCTGGTTCATTAAGGGTTGTTTGCGCTGCATCCGTCGATAGTTTTCAACGATTTGGGGTGCAACAGAAACAGGATTAGTCAGACTGGCAATGTGGGGCGTTATGGTCACCTTGGTATGACGCCAAAACGGATGTTCCTGGGGTAGAGGTTCCTGGCGAAACACATCCAGGCAGGCACCAGCTAAATGATCATTATTTAGAAGTAAGAGTAAATCTTCTTCAACTAAATGATTGCCTCGGGCCACATTAATCACATAGGCTCCTTGGGGAAGCTGACCCAGCGTCTCTGCATTGAGAATATTTTCCGTCTCAGGTGTCAACGGTAACAAACAGACAAGAATTTCGCTGGCTGCTAAAAAGTCGGCTAGTTGTTGTTGCCCAGAAAACACCTGAACCTTTTCAATGGACTTGTTCCGACGAGACCAGCCTATAGTTCGAAACCCCACCTGAACAAGTCGTGTAGCAACAGCATTGCCAATTTGCCCCAGCCCCATCACACCGACGGTGATATCGCCCATGTTTTGCGGTGCCAGAGGCTGCCACTGACGCCGCTGCTGTTGCTGAGCATAGTTAAGAAACTGACGTCCATGGTTGAGGCTGGCAGCTAGAACGTAGTCCCCCATCTGGCTAACAAGCTGTGGGTCAACCATTCGCACAACCGTTGTCTGCTCAGGGATTGAACTATCTTTCAGGAGATTGTCGACCCCTGCTCCCATGGATGCAATCACCTGGAGGTTGGCATACTGAGCAAAAATGCCCTGGGGTTGAGCCCAAACCAGCGCAAATGTGACATCGGCTTTATCGCCATCATCAGGCCACACCCGCAGGTCTATCCCTGAATCAATAGCTTTAATAGCCGCTACCCAGGGGGCAGGATCTTTAGTTGGGCAAATCAAACTTAGGGTCATTGACGGAGTGTCTACCTCAACAAACTTGACAAAATAATCAGGGCCTAAACCGTAAACGATGCCAGCCACCTAAAAAGATGAGCCAGCTGGCCACCACTAGCCAATGAAAACTGGCAACGGTCCATAAGGAGCCCGTATTTCTATAGATGAGTACGCAGCTAAGCCCTAATAATGCCGTTAGCCCAATAAAAAGTGGACGACTAAAGAGTGAGGCTAGATGATGTCTAAAAATGATTGCCTGTAGCGGGTGACTAAGGACAAAAAGAGCTAGGCTTAAAACCACCCATAGTATCCAGGTTGTGGTTAATACCCCCTCTGTTGGATGAGGCAAGAGCAATACTCGAAAGATAAGCTCCTCTAGAATGGCAGGGACTATTAGAGCCTGCAATAAACGCAAGGTCAGTTGACCAGGGCGGACACTGCCTAAAATAGTTTGAAACGACAGGAGCTTTCCCCACATTCCCAGTGGAATGGCAATCGCTCCATAGCCAATAGCTATCGTTAAGGTGAGTAACCAATCCCCGATACTTGGCATTCGCAACGCTTCGATCAGGCGGGAAAAGGCTGTGGGGATAAAAAAGTATTGACCAAATAACTCGGTGGGGGCTAGGGGCAAAATGCTGGGATCGTTGCCCCCAACTTGATTGGTTCTAAGAAATCGGAGTGTGGCTCCTTGTTCAAAAAAGATGGTTGCCAGCTGATCGTAGGCCACTCGGGGAATGATGGTGCGCCAACTCAAGAGCTGGGTGGTTAGATTGGTTTCATTATCCAGGGACTGATCGCGAATACCTGCTAAAACTTCAGAATTTTGCTGCCAGTCAGGCCGCACAATGCCGACGGGCACTAAGGCATTTTCTAATTTTTCTCCTAACAGTGCCAATGGTTGCAGCTTTTGCGGATCAACTGGTGGCTGAGCACGCACCTGTGTCTCGATTTGCTTGATGGTTTTATATAGGGCCTGACTCGAATCTTGAATGCAGGATTGGGCCGGTGTTACCACAGCAGCGCCAGTGCCATCGCCTACGCGATAACGAGCTGCCATGATTTGCAATTGTCGTTCCAGCATGGTCAGTGGGTTAGACCGGCCATAATCTTGGGTCAGGATATTGAGTTTGATAATGGCATCAGACACGGGGCGTGTGCCTAACCACCCCCGTTGCAAATTGCCCATGTATTCGGCCCAGCTGAGCCTGCCGGAGACAATACCGTTGGGGTTATGGGCATAGACCTGGTGGTAGTCGATGTCAAACCGTAGTGCTTGGGTGATGGCATCGCGCACGACAGTGGCAATGCCATAGGAGAAGTGTCCGGTTACGGTACCTACCACCGGAGGTGTTTCTGCTTGCTCACCACCAATGCCCCCAAAAATATGGAGCACTAAACCCCGATCGCCTTCGCGCCAATCGGTTTGCCCCAGCTGTACGGTTGCAATGGTGCCTTTGCGATCGCTGGTCCTGCGCCAATTGCCAAAGTTGATATAGTTCAACCCATCATCTGGATCGGCAATTGTAGTGTCAGGCACTAACTCAAACAAGGCTCTGGGCGCCAGGGCTCGCACAATAAACTGGCCTTGATCATTAGGACTGCCATAGATATACCAGCCCAGTTCCCCCGCAGGCGATTGCTCCAGTTGTTCTAGACTAAATTGCCGTATGCCATTAATGGCAGGCACTTCTGGCAAATAAATAACATCTGCAGCGCCATCAAAAGCCTGGGAATCTGGGTTGTAATGACGTACCTGAAATTCCTGGCAGACCGCTGAACAGGAGGCCCCTCCTGATGTGGATGATTCTATGTTGACCAAGCCATAAAACCGCTCAGCTACCTGCGTTGGCTCCTGATTGATGGCAAGGGTATTATCCTGCTGCCTTACACCTGCAAGGGAAACAAGAACATCATCCCTGGGCCTTGCCCCCGCTAAGGACTGTAATGGCCCCACCTGCTGCCAGCCATCCAGTCGTTCTGGGTGGACATTTCCCCCTCGCTCACTCCCATAGGCATCGGGGCTAAAACTCAAATCCCGGCTGACCAAACTGACATAATCATCAATATCGGCATTAGATTGCCATGTCAAAACAACGGTTTGCCCGATTAATTCCTGGACAGGCGCGTGGAGGACCTCGAACCAAACCCAGTCCCCTTGGCGTTTTTGAACATCTTCTACCTGGGGTAATACTAAGCGACCCACCCAGTTTGCCACCGGCTGATAATGCGCAGGTGGTTGAACGATAGAAGTCACCATGGGACTAGAGTCAGTCAGAATGTCATAGTTTGATATTCCAACTGGTTCAGGGGCATCACACCCCGTGATGCCGAGCACAATAATCAGGGTGATAGTTAACCATCGTCCCCAGGGACACTGCCACCGAGGCACTCGCCAAAAACGTAAATTCAAAGGCACGTTTGAACTCCAGTAGTTCTTGCCTAGGAGTACATAACTATAAAACGCCTTTCCTTACAATTTCTAGGCTATAGATTTACCACTTCCCACTCACCGTCCTAAACTTAATATTTAGCTTTGATATTGCACTAGTATTGCGTCAAGTTTTAATTTTCGGGTAGAGGTGTTTCTTAGCAATGCAGCTTTCATACTTGAAACACCATTCACTATTCACCACTCACTATTCACGGTCCTAATCCGAATAGTTAAGTTTGACAGTCTACTAGTACAGCAAACAAGCTGTAGAGAAGATCAGGTATTCGATAAAAAATAATTTCCAGATGAACTGGTAATACTCTCTACAGCTCAGATAGTTGACATCGCCTGCATCGGGGTCTAACTTGACTTGGCGGCTTAGATACCAAAAATACGCCAGTGCCAGGCCATGGGTAATTATCAGAAACTGGCCATTGATAGCAGGGATAAATAGGGCCCCGATTATGAGACTGCTGTAACAAATAGTCAGCAGACACCATACGATGGGTATGGCCTGGTCTGCTGTTAAGCCAAAACTAATGCTGTTGTAATTTCGTAACCCTTTGAGCAATGCGATCGCGCTGCTAAATATCAGTATCACTAGCGTTAGCACCCATACTCGTACAGGAACCTGGGGCATTAGCCCTAGCTGACTAGAGGCATGGAGATATAGACCTAAATTGACCACTAAGACCCGTACCACTAGCGTAGACAACGACCCTAATATAGGAAATCGTTTCAGTCGTAATGGTGGTAGAGAGTAGGCCGTCCCAATAGCCAGACTTAACCACACGGCAGCCATCAAATAAAGACTATGGGATACAACGGTCAATAAAACAGCCCCACTGCCCGCAATGCCCACCAACATTTTTGCCTGTGGGGTAGAAAACTCGCCCGAAGCAATAGGCAAATAGGGCTTTTCAACGCAATCAGCCGCTACATCCTCAATTTGATTGAGGCCGACGATATAGATATTGGTACAGATACAAGCTAACCAAGTCAGCCAAAGGGAGCTTAACCCCTGCCAAACGTGAAAAGTCCCTGGAGATAACCTAGCCGGATGACGAGTGGCCCAAGCAATACCAAATAAACCGAGGACACTTAGGCTAGTACCCACAATGGTATGCGGCCGAGCAAACTTCCAAAAAGCTCGCAACCAAGGAATCGGGCTTTGCAATAGATTTAGAGAAGGAGGACTGAGTGCTGATTTAGTCATCGGCATTTTGGGGGACCTCTAAAATCACCATGCCGAGTTTTCCCAAGCCCGTCAACAGATTCAGAGCATTGTTGAAATGCTTAATAGATCTGCTAAACATTTGTATCGTCTTAAGTAAAGGACTCTCATTTTTGGGTTGCATAAGGGCGGTTGCGTGCCCTCACCCAACCGCCCTTATGCAGACCGTCCTTTTAATTCATCCACATCTACCAAGCTCACCAGCACTCCAGCAATGGGAATGGCTAGAAACAGCCCCAGTAATCCAGCAACTCGCACACCTATAATCAGGGCAAAAAACATCACCACAGGGTTAATATTCAAGGAATCTCGCATCACATGAGGTAACAGCACATTCTCTTCGACTTGCTGTAATAAAATACACACCACTACCGATTGAATGGCCGTGCCCAGCCCTTGGGATAACAGTAATAGGCCTACCAGGCCAACGCCGAGGGTGGCCCCAATTCCTGGAATTAAGTCAAATAGTCCGGCAATCACAGCAAGCACCAGGGCATAGGGAATTTTTAACAACAAAAAGACAACAAAGGTAGAAATTGCGAAAAAGATCGACAACAGCAATCGACCCCAGAAAAAACCCAGAAGATTCTGCTGAATGGTAATGGTTAAATGCTGGCGTTGATGCTCAGGTACGGCTTTGAGCAACCATCGCCAAAGTCTTGGACCATCTAGCATCATAAAAAATGTGACAACGGCAATTAAAATGCCGTTGATAAAATTTTCTAACAATGTCTGTACCAGGCCTAAGCCAGACCCTAGTAGGGTAGTCGCTTGTTGCTGCAGTTGTTCGCCCAGGGTTTGCAAATCTACTTGTACATTCCATTGACGCAATGTAGTTTCAATGATTTCAATCAAAGGCAGTAGAGAATTAAGAAAGTCGCTGCCGTTTTCTAATAAACCCTGACCTTGTGCAATCACGGCTAACGCTAGAGTCGTTGTAATGCCCCCCAGCAATACCAGAGCCACCATAAAGACGGTAAACACAGCAATGCTATGGGGTAAAAATCGTCGACACCATCGCACTGGATAGCTGAGCAAAAAGGCCAGAATGGTGGAAATCACAAAAATGACCACCACAATTTCAAAATAATCTAACAACTGCAGTAAGCCCCAGCCACTAGCTAACAGCAGCAGAAATCTGACCAAAACCGAATTGTCTAGCTGTGCCAAAACGGTTTGCATTTTTTCTAGCGGGTGCTGTTGGTTAAGTTGAGGAGCCACTGCTAGTGTCCGCTGCTGTCAAAATCTCCTGTACAAGAACATAGGGCTGTACAATCAACGACTGTAATTGATTGCTAGGGCCCATAGCTCCCCATGTCTGAAGCTGGTCTTGCGTGGGTTTAATAATCAATTGCTCACCAATCCAGCGTTGAACCGATTGCACATTGTCATTGGTTAATGCTACTCCTACATCCACAAGGTC
>JAHQVZ010000064.1 GCA_019634055.1 Leptolyngbyaceae cyanobacterium MAG.088 | reverse complement strand
CCCTCTGGGCAAGAGTTTGACATCGGTGGCGACCTCTTCCCTCGGCTGGTAGAAGCCAATGAGGCTTTCTACGGCATCAGAATGGACTTTGAGTGGGTGGATATCGGTAAGGTACCCGACTACTGGCAAGCGATTCAGGACGTTCTCACCGGTCAGGTAAAAGGCGTGGGCATTCCGGGGCAGGAGGTCAAGCCTGGGGTCTATACCGGTCTCAATGTTAAGGCCAACTGGGACAAGATCAATATTGAAGGCCCTGTCTACATTGGTGGCATGGCGGAAATCGAAGACGGTACTACCATCATCGGTCCTAGCATGATTGGCCCTAACTGCTGCATTTGTAGTGGTGCTGAAGTTAATAAGAGTGTCATCTTTGAATACTCTCGCATTGGCCCTGGCGTTCGTCTAATTGACAAGCTAGTATTTGGCCGCTTCTGTGTAGATAAGACCGGTGCCTCCATTGATATGCAAGAGGCGGCTCTAGATTGGCTGATTACGGACACTCGCCAAGATATTATGTCGGAGCCCCCCATTGAGCATCGCGCCATCACTGAATTGCTAAACGAAGCCGTTGTATGAACGCTGGGCTTTAATAACAGTTGATATGTGGTTCTAGGTGAGAGTCTTACCTGCGCCGCTAGAGTTGTACCCCGTCCTTAGATGCCTAAGGACGGGGTGCTTTTTATAGTTCCATTTATAGTTCCATATCTATGGGTTCTTCAATGGGCATACCATAGCGAGCAGAGCCAGCGGCCGCAATGGAAATCAGAACGATGGCCACCAGGGAACGCGTCTCTAGGGTTTCCCCCAAGACTAAAAATCCAGATGCAGCGGCCAGCATTGGTTCCATGCTCAGCAAAACACCAAATACATTTACGGGTAGCCGTCGCAGGGCGATCAACTCTAGGACATAGGTGGCCGATGAGAGGGCGGCCACAGCTGTGGCCGTCATCAGTAAGCGAGCGTCCAACAAGGTAGAGCCTGCGGCACCAATACCAATGGGCATTAATAGCAAACTGCCAAATGCCATGGCCCAGGCCAACCCTTCGATGCCAGGGACAACTTTACCGGTTGCTGCCGTCAGCAAAATATAGCCGGCCCAAGATAGGGCCGAGAGTACGGCAAAGCCTAACCCAATCGGGTCTAAACCACTGCCTTGCAAAGGGGCTAATAAGAGTACTCCCATGGCTGCTAGGGTTACCCATAGCAAATCTAACCAGCGTCGTGATTTGACGACTGCCAGACCCAGGGGGCCGGTAAACTCTATGGCCACTGCAATGCCTAGGGGAATGCTATCAATGGCCAGGTAAAAGGACGTGTTCATTAAGGCCAGCACACCCCCATAGGCCATAACCAGAGGCCAATGATTACGGGTATATTGCCAGCCTGGACGCCATAGGGCAAAAAGCAAGACAGCCGAGAGGGCTACCCTTAGAAACACGGTACCTAAAGGCCCAGCCAATTCAAATATAGATTTTGCCAGGGCAGACCCTAGCTGCACCGTCACCCCCGCCAAAATTACCAGCGTTGGCGCTGGAATACGGTCTGCCAATGATTTCATGGATTGTTTAGAAGAATAGGGAGACCCAATGTGATTTGTCTTGTGACGAATCCCTATTCTACGCTTGGCGCTATCTTAAGCCGCAGATGACTGCTGGCCATGGTTAGTAGTTTGCTGGTTGTCTTTTGAACGTTGCTTACATAGGGCCAATAGCTGTACTGGGGATAGCCGCCCTTGTAGATATAGCAACCAAATACGATCGCAGGTGCTGTTTTTCATAGCGTACCTCCCAAAACTGGGCTTCCTCTTTACTTTAGCCAGTTCCTATTAAATAAGTGGCCGAGGGGTGCCAACTGTGACATTGGTTGGTTTGAAATTGTCAGGCCCCAGGCAGGTGGGGCAAACTCTTTTGGCAATGGCGCATGGCCTTTAGCGGCCGCAGCTGTAACCAATTTAAGATTGTTTGTTGATAGTGCGTGACAACCACAGTGAGCCAACAATACCGATGTAGTGGCACAACAGCGTAATGATGGTCGCTTGAATCAAAAAAACATCAACGGCTTCGATTGCTTGATCAGCCCTCAAAATAGTGCCAGCCTGGGGCAGTGCAATTACCTTAATAAACAAGCGACCAACCGATGACCCCGCCCCTAGTAGGCCCAACAACATACCTAAGACACTAATACTTAAGCCTGTGGCAACCATTTGGGCTGCATTTTTAGGCTTGGGGCGCATATCAGGATTACTAGATTTAAGCTTTCTGGCAAATCGGGTGTATTGAAATGCCCAAAATGCGCTTACAAATACGGCAACCACCCCTAATATGGTCAAAAATACTGCAACACTCGACACTGGGTTGGTCCCGGAATCACGCTCAACGGCCAGTAAACCAAGTAAAGAGACGACGAACAGTAAAGCCGCAATCACGCCAAAAACAGCCTGGCTCCAAAAGCCAATCCAACCTATCAGCCGAAAGTTGTTGGCAATTCGACGGACAGCTGGGGGTAAGGAATAACCAAGTTCACCGGTCATAATGCATTTCAGAGGGGTCTCCATATATTAGGCATTCTAGAACCTTTGGTAAACCTTTTCAGGTAATAGAAGAGGATGTGTGCGCCAAATAACCCTTTGGATATATGCCTCCGCTTCGCTGCGGTAACGCTCATTGCTGATTAGATGCTATCTATCATCGCTAAGGGGGCATTGATCAGGGAAAACTTGCTGACCTGGGTGGGTGGCAGATTGTTTTCATCAATTTGTCGTAGCGCTAGGCCATCAATTTGAGTAACCCCTTGGTCTGAGTCTTGATAGGTCCACACTTGAACATAGGCCGTGTTTGTGGGTGCGATCGCAATAACAAAATAGTCTTGCCATTGGCACGCATGAATATTGCCTACATCGCTGCGCAGTAGCAAACTGTCTTTCGCATCAAAGAACGTCATCCCAAATGAGCAATAGCCCTGGCAGGTGGATCGGCCATAGCCGGTTAACTGATAGATCGTACCGGGTCTAACTTCCACGTTTTGGCTTGTGCCACTTTCCATGGTTGATAGCATCAGGGCTGCCTTACCGACGTAAGCATCAGTTTTAGAAATTTGTTCAGTACCCGTAAACGTAACCCAGGCATTGAAACCATTTTCAAAGCCACCATTTTGTACTAGGCAACCGTCTATATCGTTTGCAATTTCAACCTGAAAAGTTTGCATCATACCGGGAGACACCACTTCATCCGTGACCACATGAATTTGATAGATACCGTTATCGCCCTGGGTCCAGATGCTATTGGGAGCGCTGACTCGGTAGCAAATGGTACGTTCTCTTATAGCAGTGAATCTGGCGACTTGACCATAGCCATTTGGCCCAATCACAGTAATCTCACCGGTACCTAAATGGGTCAGGTCTATTGGGGGCTGTCCAGGTAATGTTAACTCGAAACCGTAGTCCTTAACTCCAGGCACTGTCAGCGTTGGGGCCGTTATGCGTGCACGTAACAACAGATCTAGTTGCCGAGGCAAGGGGGAAGGCTGTTGTCGTAACTGTTGAGGAGTTGGCTGGCAGGCAACAGTCTTTTGAGAATTGTTGTGACACAATACGTTATCTAAGTTATCTAACTCAGATGAGTGACCCACAGTATTGGAAGGCTCTGAACAATTCACCATTGGCTGAAATCCTGCTATGCGATCGCAACTGCAGCCTAATCTCGTAGTCTTACAAAGACTGCCCTTTGGCTCTAGATCAGGTTGAACCCAAAATACCCAGGTAGCGATGCCCCCTACCCAGGTGAAAAACAAAGTGCCTATTACAAAGAGGCAACATGTAACTTTTAGCGGAGTGGAGTCCGAAAAATCAACTACATTTTTGTAGCTTCATCAAAACTATATGAACCTAAAAAACACCAGTACCTAATGTCTGGCATGTAGTATTCCGCTCAGAAGTATGCATCAAAAGAGGCCCCCGCTTCCCTTTCTTGACTGCCCCTTAGTCTATATTCTGGGGGAGGCCAGACTCAAAGCCCCCAGAATTCAGGGTTTGGGGGCAGAGCCCAAGCCGTTTAACAGCTTGTTTGTATCTTGAAAAAGCTTGAGTTCACCTACTTACATATACTTTTCTAGTAATGGTTTCAGTTTGTTTAGGGTCTCTGCAGGAGCCGTATCCAGGGGAGTAAAAACAGCATACTTCAAGGCTGAATGAGCATCCGATGTCGGCGGCTTGTCCGTCAATCGTTGTACTACGTCTTGAATTACTAGCTGGGCATTCACCGCATTTTTCTGTAAATTGCCGATTACCATTTCAACCGTCACACTGTCATGGTCTGGGTGCCAGCAATCATAGTCAGTCGCCATCGCCAGGGTGGCATAGGCCATCTCAGCCTCACGGGCTAACTTTGCCTCCGTCAGGTTAGTCATGCCAATTACCGTCGCACCCCAGCTGCGATATAAATGCGATTCTGCCTTAGTAGAAAACGCTGGGCCTTCCATACATACATAGGTACCGCCCCGGTGCAGCGTTACACCTTCCAAATTTAAGCTTTCTACAGCATCCCCCAGAATTGCCGCCAGGTTTTTGCACACCGGGTCCCCAAAAGCAATATGAGCGACAATCCCATCTCCAAAAAAAGTAGCCGCCCGATTTTTGGTCCGGTCAATAAACTGGTCTGGGATCACCATATCCACCGGCTTCACCTCTTCCTTAAGAGAACCCACCGCCGATGCCGATACTAAATATTTCACCCCCAGGCTTTTCATCGCATAGATATTAGCCCGAAAAGGAAGCTCCGTTGGCAGTAGCCGATGCCCCCGACCATGACGTGCCAAAAAAGCAACAGATGTACCCCCTAACTTGCCACAAATCAACGCATCCGACGGTTCACCAAAGGGCGTATCGATAGTGACCTCTTCTATATCGGTCAGAGCATCCATCTTATAAAGACCACTGCCGCCAATTATGCCGATGTCTGCCTGCACCATAGAGATATCCTGTTCCGAAACTGCGTGGGGTAACCTTGCAGGCAATGGTACCGGAGAGACCTTAAAAAAAGCCGATTTTTTGGGATCTGTTTATAGATGAGCGCACCCTGAATCTTGTCCCAAAGACTCATATTGTCATTTGATTTAAAAGAGTTTCTTTAAATCAACAAAAAAGCTAAACCACACATTCCACCAGCATTTAACCCTCCTCGCCAAAACCCTTCCCCTCCCAAGGGGATCACCTTAGCCATGGATATTCTTAGGCGTTTTCTCGAAAAGACTATACCGGTTGAAGGCCCCCTCGCCCCCCAATCCTGGGCTACTGTGTATACATAAGTCAGAGAGAATAGCTAAACCTCTTCATTTTCAACGGTTTCAGAATTGTCTGACAAAGGTTCCCCTTCGTAAGGCTACGATGTACACACAAGTCATCGTAAAATCGATTTTGCTGTCGAAAGCCCCCTAAATCCCCCTTTCTTGAATGCCCCTTGGGCTATATTCTGGGGGACTTTGAGTGGAGTTTCCCCCCAGGATTGGGGGGAGTAAGGGGGGCCAATGCAGGATTTTGAGCTTTAGTTCGAGATGTGTATACACGGTAGACTTCGCAAGGGGAACCGCTGCTGGCCATGCTTAATGCCAATAATCTTCTAGATGTGTATACACCGTAGCCAATCCTGGGGGGGACAAGACTCAACGCCCCCAAAATTGGGGAAACCCCAGCATGCCCCTTGTTTGGGAAAACGCAAATGCTTCCCAAACAAGGGGCATGGGAACTAGTAGCTACTTTGTCAGCAATGGCCTTAGCAGATCTATCTTCCTAACCAAGCCCCACTAACTTTTCGCTTAACTCCCACAGACGCCGGGCTTTCACATCATCTAACGCCTCGTTCGACATTTCCTGCACAAAGGACTTGCGACCTTCTTGCTGACGGTTACCCCAGCTCCAGTAATAGCCAGATTCGTTATAGTCACCATCCGCTGCTACAGCCGCGACGCGATCGCCCGCCACCGCTTCAGTCACATAGCCCTTAGTAATGTTCTTTTGGAACCAGGGGAAAATAGTGCGAAACGCAGGATAGTGATTACGGAAAAGCTGGGTCTCAGCCACACAGCCCGGATAGAGAGAGCTAAATACAATCCCTGTAGACTCATTAAAACGACGGTGCAGCTCGCGCATGGTGAGCACATTGCACAGTTTGCTATCTTTATAAGCTTTACCCGGCTTAAACTTTTTGCCATTGGCCATGGTGACCGGTGCTTTAAACCCTTGCTCAAACCCTTCCAAATTACCCAGATCGGGCGGTGCCGGGAACGGAATCTTACCCCCCAGTTCTTTCGGGTTAGCCGTTACCGTACCTAAAATTACCAGGCGCGGGTGGGACGATTTTTTCAGATCCTCCAGCATCAGGTTGCACAGCAAGAAATGGCCGAGATGGTTAGTTGCCATGCTGAGCTCGTAGCCATCTTCGCTACGCATGGGGTCCTTGAGCAGGGGCAGATAGACCGCCGCATTACACACCAGCGAATCTAAGGTTTTGCCAGTCGCCCGAAAGTCTTTCACAAAGCTATGTACGCTTCCCAAGCTAGCCAGGTCGAGCTTAATAATGGAGTAGCTGCCAGCGGGCATGCCCACCTCTTTCGCCACCTTTTCCGTTTTAGGCAGGTTACGACAGGCCATCACCACATGCCAGCCTCTATCGGCCAGTGACTTTGCTGCATAAAGGCCAACGCCGGAGGAGGCTCCCGTAACGATTGCCGTTGATTGCTGAGAATGGTCCATGGTTGTCTAAAAGCGCGTCTAAATGCGTATAAATCCTTGAGTACCCTAGGATCTCATACGGTTGAGCCCTAATAGTTATCTGAAATAAACCTTAAGCAATGTACGGTCAGGTTATGGATTGTAGGGATGCGTAAAGAGATGTTGCGTCTAACCAATCATCCTTGGGGAGCGCATCGCAGTATGGCCATACAAACAAAAAATACGGGAAATAGGGCGTTTTCCCTATCTCCCGTATTACGCTTTGTACATATTTAGAACTGTAATGTTCTCTATAGAAAGTGGATGGCTTTAGTAAATGGCGTTAATTTAATTGCGACTTAACTCTTAGGAGCGCGGCCTACTTTGCCACCTGAGCCACCGCCAAACCCCCAGGATGGTGATGAGCCTTTCCCTTGAGTCTTACAAAATTTTCCTTGAAACCGGTCGGGATCGCCAAAGGTGAGTTTAGGCTGTTCTATTTTTTGTTCGTTGGGTTCTTGGACAAAGCCAAGGGCCTGTAGTGCCTTTGGGGTCCAGGGTTTACCCATGAACATAAACATGCCAGGAGAATCAGAAATGGGCAGATATAGGTGGCAACGGCGTTTGGTGTGCCAAAAGCGTTGTTGTTTCATGACAAATTCGCTACGGAGAACGTGGGACAAGACAGATAACAAAAAGCGTGTAGAGGCTATGGATATAGTGATGATTGGCTGATGCAGGCAGGCCAACCTGAGTCGGTTGACTAATGTCAGCATAATTAACTAAATGGCAGCACCCTCTATGCTTGCCCATATTGGGGCTAGCAATAACGAAAAAAAGATTTTTCTTGATGAATACAGCGCAGGCGAAAATAACTATGCCATGCACAGCCTTTTTTACAAGAGCCCTGGCTTCCGGGGGTAAGGAAGCTGGTCAAGCCGTGGGATTGTAAAACCTGGAGTATTTAAGTGACCATAGTCAGGTATGGTGGCTATGGAAAGGTTATTTTGTATGGCCTCTAACGGGGCTTTCTGTCCGTTCTACTCTTCGGACAGTTACGGGTTTACCCGGATATTGTTTCGACTTCTTTACAAAGCGCTGAAGCCTTGTGGAGTATGGGTTTCGCTTTCTTGGTATAAAGTTTTACTAAGGTTTTTTGTACTTACTGACGGGCTTTTGGCGTCAGGGCGTAAGTAATTTTGCGCATAGGGCTGATGTTTACGGGGTGGTAGATGGGGTGGGTCAACCTGTGGGTTTGTCAGGTTGAATGACCGCAAAGAAATGGACGGTGCCTGCTTGGTCGCCCGCAACAATGGTGATGCCATCGGCAGATAGGTCACAGGCAACAAATGAATGGTCGCCACAGAAGGTGGCTAAACAGTTGCCCGTGGTCAGATCCCACAGTTTTATCGTATTGTCGTCTGACCCTGACAGCGCATGACGGCCATCCTCACTCAGCGCCACGGACCAGACCCCGCCGCTATGGCCCTCAAAGGTGCGCAACAATGCCCCATCGGGGGCCGTCAGGTTAGCTTGCTGGGGTTGCAGCCACAGTGATGGTTGTTGTGCGGCCCCCTCGGTTAACAACGTGCTAAATTCTGGTTGTTCCCTATCCCTCAGGTGGCCCCATAGCCGCTGATTTAGCTGTTGTGGTTTAGTGGCCAACACATGGGACGACAGCCGCAATGTGTTTTGCAACAGGCTAAGGGTTTTATCATCCAGCAGCCAGTCATAGTCCGCCAGCAGCGTATTAATACCATTGGCCGCTAGCTGTGCCCGCAGCCAGTCATAGTCAAACAACAACTGCCGCAGTTCATCTAGCTGCCCCGCTGCTTTTAGGTGCCGCGTCAGCTGACCAAAAAAGTAGCCATCCTGGGGGCAGCTGGCCCATCCGTCCTCACACTTTTCTTTGTAAGCATCGAGCCACCGCTGATGCAGCCCAGGCAAATCCTTTACCTGCTTACCAATGTAGTCATACTGCAAGTCATGGAGAAACACATTCTCCTGATCATCCCGTCGCAACAATGACTTGGCCACCAGGTCATCCACCCTATCCCCCACATCCAAATCATCCAACCCATGGGGTG
>JAHQVZ010000063.1 GCA_019634055.1 Leptolyngbyaceae cyanobacterium MAG.088 | reverse complement strand
GGGCAGCAGAGAGGGCTTGAAAGTGTGTGACTTCACCCTGATCATGGGTGTCATCATATCGGCCACGTACAACATCGATCCCATGCTTAAAACCCCGGATATTTATAAACCCCATCCTCACGGTAAAAAAGATAGCCGCGATAAACAGCCATAACACAATGAATGGAAAACCATTTTCTCCTCCGATGGGGAAGAAGAAGAAGTTACCTAAGGTTTCATTGATCGGTTGAACGATGGCATCAATGCCTTTGAGTTCTTTCTCTTCTGCGACTACTTTGGATGCTGGAATCAAGACCATTAATGTGACCAGGACGAGGTAAACCCATCGGGTTCTCTTCCCGCCTAGGAATTGATGAATCCAAGGTTTGCCGTGGTGGTGGGTGGGGCTTGCCAGGGAGTTGGTACTCAATCTATCTTTTTTAGTCATAATTATTTATGCTTAGACCTCAGCTCAGCCTTGCAGTCTCTTAAATACAGCTCAATGGTGCTTTTGGCATAAGAGCTTAGCACCTTCCTAGTGATCTAACCTATTTTTTGTGATTTGAGTATTGATCTGAAAGTTCGGACTCTATAGGGCTAGATTTCAATTCTTCGAGACAGACATACCATGACAGTCTTAACTCTGGCCTGTGGGTTAGCGTTTTACCTCGCCTGGAACCTCGGGGCGAATGACGTTGCCAATTCGATGGGCACATCTGTTGGTTCTAAGGCACTTACGCTGGGTCAGGCTATTCTTCTGGCTGGTGTTCTGGAGTTTACGGGAGCGGTCCTATTTGGCCGCCAGGTGATATCTACCCTGACACATGGAGTGGTGGATTTAGAGCTATTCCGTTCTCAGCCTCAGCTTTTGATCTTGGGTATGGTCTCTGTTTTGCTCACCTGTGGTATTTGGTTACAGTTTGCCACCTGGCAGGGGTGGCCTGTTGCATCTTCCCATGCAACGGTGGGAGCGATCGCAGGTATGAGCTTCACTGCCTTTGGACTGCGAACGGTTCACTGGTTTGTTATAGGCCTGATTTCCCTGACGTGGATTTTGACGCCACTGTTTAGTGGTCTGTTGGCGGCTCTGTTCTATTTTGTGATTAAGCGCAATATTCTGGAACATCCGCAGTTGCTGGAGGAATGGTTGCCATGGCTTAGTACCGGCGTGTGCATAATTATTGGTTTGGCTGTTTTGCCGCTATTCGCTGATGTCACTGGAGGGATTCCCGGGGGAGCATTCACTGTTGCTTTGGGAGGGGCGATTATATTTACCTTTTTCCAATGGTCTAAACTTGATTCTCAACCTGAATCTGCTGTGGATTCCCAGATGGGACGGTTTCAAGTTCTGAGTGCTTGTATGGTGGCCTTTGCCCACGGCTCTAATGATGTCGGGAATGCTGTTGCCCCTTTAGCTGCAATCACAGTTCTTTACTCCACCCATCATGTACCCACTGATGATGTGTCAGTACCGCTCTGGATTCTTGGCTTGGGGGGATTTGGTCTCACTGCGGGCCTTGCTATTTCAGGTCGAAAGGTGATCTCAACGGTCGGTGAGCAAATCATTCCTCTCCAAACCAGCAGTGGCTTCAGTGCTGAACTTGCGACTGCTACTACGGTGCTTCTGTCGTCCCACTTCGGTTTGCCTGTGTCTACTACTCATGCTCTCATTGGTGGTGTGGTGGGGACCGGTATCGTTCAGGATTGGCGAATAATCCAACTGTCTACATTGCGCCAGATTGGACTTGCCTGGGTGCTCACTGTTCCTTGTTCCATTGCTTTTTCCGCCCTGATTTTTTTGGGGTTGCGGCAGTGTGTGCTTTAGCTAGAGAACCACCCTAACGGCTTCCTGAGCTTCACTCCTGAGTTTGGCCGAAATGCGGAATAGCTCTCGGCCTGTATTCAAATAATGATCGTCGTAGCATAGGGTAAATCGTTCCAGCTCTTCAACCCCATCCTCAAGATGTGTAAGGCAATAGTAAAGTTGTGCTGCGATGCTGGCCATATTGGCAGGGTTAGGCATGGACTGAAAGGAGATCTGTGCTGCGGCCAAAGATATGCGGCAGCGTTCTAAGTATTCTTGAAAGTCCTCCATGAGTTCATCATCAAAGGGATCTGCGGCTAACTGTGCGATCTCTGGTTTCAGCTGACTAATTATTTGAGCAAGCTGACGGTTGATCGGAGTGTAGACCTGTTTTAGCCAACACTGAAGATGAGAATCAATATCCCGAGAGACTTGAGATGGACGTTGTGCATGGGTTGTCCAATGTTGAGGCTGGGACGAATTTGTTTGCTGGGAACGAGTCTGATCATAGCCCTGTCGTTGACTGGGATCGCCTAGAACTTCATAAGCCGCATTAATTTGGGCGATGTGATCATGATTTAATACTTCTGGATGACTATCGGGATGGAATTGTTTCACCAACCGCCGGTAGGCTTGCTTCACCTCATTTTGGGAAGCTGTTGGCTTAACATCCAGGACTCGATAGGGGTCAAAATTCACCATGATGCAAAATGCAACTTCTTTGTGACCAAGTATCGGCAACTTTGTTCAATTCTGTCAGGCTTCAGCAAAATTCTGCAATAGAGTCGTATTGCGATCGCAAATTCTAAAGACATCTAAATTTAGTTTAAGAATGAGCAGATATTCTAAATTCAGTTCCAGTATGAAATCTAAGTAATAATACTTAGGGAGAGCGCCATCACCTGATGTGACTTGTCTGTAGACCAATCGCTGTAACTTCCTAGAATGAATCATTTTTCCTGGAGGGATGCTTCAAGTCTCCATTTTTTTTGCTCTCTGGGATCTGCTGAAATCTACTCTACAAGTAGGATTATGTCACTCTCGCAACATTTGGAAACAGCACTGCTGGCATAGTATTTTGAGTGAAGTTTGATTATTAATTTCAAATTGGTAGCACTAATCCGTAAAGGAGGAGATGGCTAAACAATGACTACTTATAATGCTGACATCGGCTGGATTAATGGCAATGCCCGTTTAGAAAATTTAAGTGGTAAATTTCTTGCAGCTCATATTGGTCAGATTGCTCTAATGGCCTTTTGGGCGGGCGCTTTCACGATCTTCGAGGTTACTCGTTATAACCCAGATATCCCAGTATATGAGCAAGGTTTAATTTGTATCCCTCAGTTAGCTCGATTAGGCTGGGGAATTGGTTCAGGCGGTGTGATTGTTGACAGCTATCCCTACTTTGTCATTGGGGTGCTCCACCTGATTGGTTGCTCAGTTTATGCAGCAGGTGCTCTGTATCATGCTGTTAAAGGCCCTGGCGATCTCTCCAGTAGCGACGTAGCTCGTACCGCTAACTTCCACTTTGATTGGGACGACTCGAAAAAGTCTGGCTTTGTGCTTGGACACCACCTGATTTTCATTGGTGTCGCTTGCCTATTATTTGTTTTTTGGGCTGCAACATACGGTATCTACGACCCTGCTATTGGTGAGGTGAGGACCGTTGCTCCAGATTTTAATCCCGTTAAGATCTTCAAGTATGGCTGGGCTGCCCGCGGCTATAATCCTTTCCTCGTGAGTGACTTGGGGGATGTTATGGGTGGCCATCTATTTATTGGTAGCCTTGAAATTGCTGGCGGTCTATTCCACATTGTTGTTCCACCATTTGACCTAGCCAAGCGAATTTTTGTTCAATCTGGGGAAGGTCAGCTCTCCTTTGCCCTTGCGGGTCTAGCTGTGATGGGATTCAACGCCGCTTATTACACTGCTGTGAATGATGTGGTTTTCCCTGTTGAGCTTTTTGGTCCAGTCCTGGAAACAAAACTCAGTGTGACCCCTTACTTCGCTGATACGATTGAATCCGTTGGTGGCAATGGTCATACTGCTCGATTTTGGATTGCTAACTTCCATTTTTTCTTAGCATTTATGAACCTTCAAGGGCATTTATGGCATGCTCTTCGTGCTAGTGGATTTGACTTTAACCGTGTTCCCCAGGCCTTTTCTGCTCTCACACCAGACTAACTCTCTTGGCAGCATTGTTCGTAGCGACTAGGGCTAAGTTGGTTGCAGTGATTTCAAGTGGGGAGACAGCAAATGAAATGGCTATGTCTGGATGCTGGCTGTCTTGCTTAATTGTATTGACGAAAGAGGATCCTAATTGTGACAACATCATTTAGCAACAGTGGATTTGAAACCCAATGGTGGGCCGGTAATATCCGCTTAAAAGATTCATCAGGCCTCTTACTGGGTGCCCACCTTGCCCATGCAGGTCTCATCTGTTTGTGGGCTGGTGCCATTCTCATAAAAGAAGTCGCCGCCTTCGCCCCCGGCGTTCCCCTCTATGAACAAGGTGCATTCTTGATGGCCCACCTGGCCGCCCTGGGAATCAGCGTCGGCCCTGGCGGTGAAATACTAGACACCTACCCATACTTCGCCATTGGTGTCTTACACCTGACCTTATCTGCCGTCTATGCCGCCGGCGGCCTATATCACACCTTCAAAGGCCCTGAAATATTGGCAGAAGAGGAAGGCGAAACCATCGCCCCTAAATTTGAATATGCCTGGGGTGAACCCAAACGACTCTCCTTTATTTTGGGACATCACCTATTGTTTTTAGGCGGCGCCTGTCTGCTCTTTGCAGCCAATGCCAGCTTTGGTGGTGGTATCTACGACCCCGTCGTCGGCGACGTGCGTCAGATTAGCTCCCCCAACCTCAATCCCGCAGTCATTGGCTATATCTTTGGCCTTACCAGTGATGGTTGGAATGGCGTCGGCATGGCCGCCGTGGATAATATGGAAACCGTGATTGGTGGCCATTTTCTGGTGGGTGTCCTAGAGCTTTTTGGTGGGACCTTCCATATCCTCAGTACCCCCTTTGGTGTCGAGGCTAAACCCTGGTCCTACTCCGGTGAATCGGTTCTCTCCTATAGTTTGGCTGCTCTGGGTTTAATGGGCCTGGGTTCCTACTTCTTTGTGAATTACTGCGACGTTGTGTATGCTCCTGAGCTATTCGGTGCTGACCGGAGTGGTCAAGCTGCCACCCAACTGATCTTGGGCATCCTTTGCTACATCGGCCATGTCTGGCATGCTCTTCGGGGTCAAAAATCCGTTACCTAGCGACCATCTATTCATCCTTGTGCTTTAGCAATACAATGCTAGAGTTTCCAACGCAGGCTGCAAGCCCTATTGCAGCCTGCGTTGTTTTTTCATTGTCTCGGACCTGCTGGTCTTTTCCGGTCATGTTTGTTTGTCATCGGTTAAAGTCTAGTGCGATTGAGCACTAGACTTTAACCTCTGT
>JAHQVZ010000062.1 GCA_019634055.1 Leptolyngbyaceae cyanobacterium MAG.088 | reverse complement strand
TTCCTCTTGTTTTGGGAAGTTGGGGCAAACTTGAAGCTATTTGCTAAAGGTATGCCCACAGCTTCAAAAACGTTGCAGGAGCTGTGGTGGTGGAGCACCCACCCGTTCTTTGACAATGGTCCCAACGATTTAGGTATTGGTTGGAATCTGTTGATCAGCTTACGACGGGTGGCCATTGGTTATTTTTTAGCTTCAATTATTGCGGTTCCCTTAGGGATTTTGATTGGCATTTCGCCCATCGCCTACAAGGCGTTTAATCCCTATGTTCAGCTTTTGAAGCCAGTATCTCCCTTGGCTTGGTTACCCCTAGGGCTTTACATCTTTCGAGATTCAGAAAAGACAGGCATTTTTATCATCCTGATCTCTAGCATTTGGCCAACACTCATTAATACCGCATTTGGTGTGGCCAATGTAAATCCGGAATATCTCGATGTCTCTAAAACCCTTGGAGCCTCTAGATTACGAACCATTTTCAAAGTGATTATTCCGGCTGCTTTGCCCAATATTGTGTCCGGATTACGGATCAGTATGGGTATCTCCTGGCTGGTAATTGTGGCCGCTGAGATGCTTTTGGGTACAGGGTTAGGCTACTTTATCTGGAATGAGTGGAACAACCTCTACATTCCGAATATCTTGGTAGCCATCTTTATCATTGGTCTGGTGGGGCTAATCTTGGATAACATCTTTGGTGCCCTAGAAAAATTTGTTGCATTTGGTCGTAAAGCGTGAGCATTGCTTCCGTCAATTATTCCCATAATGGTGCCGTGTCTCCTGAACCTGAGTTTTCTTCAGCCCAGCTTTCCATTCGTAATGTTACGAAGGTATTTGCGGGTAAGCGAGATATTTTCAGCAAACTGTCGGGCAAAACGTCCCGAGACTTTGTGGCCATTGAGGACATAAGCCTAGATATTGAGCCCAATACGTTTGTCTCGATCATTGGTCCATCGGGCTGTGGTAAGTCAACGTTACTCAATATGGTGGCGGGTCTTTCAGACGTCACCCAAGGAGAAATACTACTCAACGGTTTGCCGATTAAGGGGCCGGGGCCCGATCGGGGAATGGTATTTCAAAACTACGCCCTGATGCCTTGGATGACGGTGGAGGAAAATATCCGCTTTGCTGTGGAAACGGTTTATCCAAAGCTATCGCCCAAACAGCGCACTCGCAATATCAAAGAACAGATTCAGCTCGTCGGTCTTGAAGGGGCTGAGAAAAAGCATCCCCATGAACTTTCAGGGGGTATGCGTCAGCGGGTGGGCATTGCTCGGGCATTGGCAATTAATCCTCAGATTTTGCTGATGGATGAACCCTTTGGGGCTCTAGATGCCTTGACTCGTGGCTTTTTACAAAGCGAAGTTGAACGCATCTGGGAACAGCAACGCAAGACGGTAATTATGATTACCCACAGCATTGAAGAAGCGTTGTTGCTGTCAGACCGTATTGTCATGATGACCCGTGGTCCAGCGGCCCGCGTTGATGAGATTCTGGAAGTTCCATTTCCTCGTCCCCGCGATCGCAACACCATCGATCAACATCCGGCCTATCACGACCTGAAAGCTGAGATGGAAAGTCATCTGTTCCGTGAGACTCGTGCTGTAGAAGAATCGCGCATTCGTTAACCAGCACGGCTAAGTAAGCGTTTTCCTTTTCAATTATCCAAATTCAAGAGGTAGTTTATGACTATTCCCGAAATTTCTGCCAAGTTTCTTGCCGCAAAGAAAGAGAAAGGTCTGACATTTGCTGATCTTGAGTCTAAGCTAGGCTACGACGAAGTCTGGATTGCGTCGGTACTCTATCGTCAGGCCAGTGCCTCTGAAGAAGAAGCCACCAAAATTGTTGAAGCCTTGGGCATGGGACCAGAATTTGTTGAGTATTTAACAGAATGCCCCATGAAGGGAGGGTTAGACCCACTCGTACCCACTGATCCGCTGATTTATCGCTTCTATGAAATCATGCAGGTCTATGGTGTCCCCGTGAAGGCTGTTGTCCATGAACAGTTTGGTGATGGCATCATGAGTGCGATTGATTTCTCCATTGATGTGGAGAAAGAAGAAGATCCTAAGGGCGATCGCGTTAAGATCATCATGTGTGGCAAATTCTTACCCTACAAAAAGTGGTAAGACCGACTTGAACTTTTCACTTTTCTTAAAGCAGTAGCACTTCTGACTTAGTCAGAAGTGCTTTTTTTATAAAGGCTTAGGTTAGATATACACACCTCATCGGCCTGTAGAATCATGTTCAAAGCCTTTTTATAGTCGCTCAACACCCACCTATTTTGTCAATGCGCTGCGAGACCGAGTCCCTTTAAGATAACAATGACACTTGGGCTTCTCAATCAACGTTGTCACCAGTGAGTTAAGCGCTACGGCTGCTAATAACCCTCCGCCTTGAGGGCCTTCAGTCGTAACAAACGGTATACCACTGTGCTGCAAACGCCGCTTAGCAGCAGGGGCATGGCTAAACCCTATGGGCAGACCAATCACGAGAGCGGGCTTCAGTTGTTGGGTTTGAATAGCTTCACAGACCGCTATCAAAACAGAGGGCGCATACCCAATCACCAAAACACATCCATCTGGCAAATCATATAATTTGGAACGCCATTGATCTTGCTGCCAAAACATTTTCTCTGCTTCGGCAGCACTATTAATATGGGGATTATCGATCAAGGTTTGAACAGAACACCCTAAATGGGCTAGTCGGGTTTGGTCGAAAGCGGTCACCACCGCTGGAATATCGCCTACCACGGTGCAGCCTTGCTTTAGGGTGTCGCGAGCTGCCTTAACCGCATCAAAACTCAAACGGACAAAGGGGACTAAACTCACATCGCCACAGGCTAAAACCAATTGGGAGAGCAAATCCACCTCGATTTCCGAGCGCTCTGAGAGATCGGGCAACAGTTTTTCTAACGCTTGCTGAAAGTTTTCAGGATGATTGTGGGCTGCACCATCAAGCTGATCCCAAACTCGATGGGTGGCTAGCTCGTTAGCTTCGACTTCTAACACACGCAGCTGTGCTAAGGCCTCGACTTGTACAGTTTGGCAAGCGTGATCCCGGCCTAAAATGCCTTCAACAGCCATGGCTGTTTGCCGTAGTTGTACAAGCTGGCGCATCAACGTTTGATAATGCTGCTGCAATTGCGCCATCACTGCCATCGAATTCGATGGCGCTTCTTCCGTCGTATCGAGCAATTGTTGAATATGACTAAGCTGGAACCCTTGTTGCTTGAGCGCCACAATACGCCGCAGTCGTTGCACATCGGCATCATTGTAAAGTCGATAATTGCCGCGCGATCGCTGGGGTTGAGGCAGTAACCCTAATTGATGATAATGGCGCACCATACGTGGCGTCACCTTACCACCAACAATTTCAGTCAACTCTTTAATGGTTAATTGCGACTTAGTCTGGGTCATGGAAGCCAACCTTAACATTTACAAGAATGTTAAGGTTGACTGTAGCATTTTTTGTTTTTCGCTGCTGTTGTCACAGCCGACTAAGTTCAAAACTCTCTGACATTCTTTATGGCGCAGGCGCACATTTGCCCCCTAAGCCGTCCACAATGGCGCAAGTGTTGTAAATCAACATCCCCGTATAACTCGCCTGGGGAGTATCGTCTGGCCCTAAGCCATCCGCTAGTAAAACTTGTTCAGAAATGGACACACCGGCTTCGCCTGCTACGGTTTTTAACACGCGATCGTCAGCGGTGAGTTCTGCAAAAATGGTGGGGATCGCTTTGTCACGAATTGATTTGGCTAAAATGTTAACCTGGGTAGCGGTTGGTTGCTCTTCCGTTGACATCCCCAGTAATGTTCCTTCGACGGTCAAGCCATAGGCCTGGGCATAGTATCCCATGGCGTCATGGGTAGTAATTAAGCGACGTTGAGATTCTGGAATGGTGGCAATCTGTTCTGGAATCCAGGCATCCAATTGCTGTAACTCATCCGTCAGTTGTTCAGCGTTTTGGGTGTACGCATCAGCATTGTCAGGGTCAACGGCTACCAGGTTATCCCGGATTAAAGAGACCATTTCTAAACCATTCTCGATGTCATGCCAAATATGGGGATCAGGACTAACCTCACCATCTTCATCCACTTCAATCAGTTGTTGTACCGCTTCATCGTGCAAGGCGATTTTAGGTGCCTCTGATTCAGACGCCGTGGCCATATCAATAATCGCAGGTTCAAAGTTAAGGCCAGCATAAAAGACCAGATCAGCCGTGTCGATGGCCTTACGGTCAGAGGGTTTTGCCTGATAGGTATGGGGATCTTGATCGGAGGGAATTAAACAGTTCAGCTGCGCGGCATCTGCAACAATTTGAGCGGTTAAATCACAAATAACGCTATAGGAAGCAATGACATCGATTTGAGTCTCATCGACCGCAGCACTGGGAGCTGTTTCGGCCTCTTCTGGTTGGCTGCTTGTAGATACTGAACTGGTACAACCCACAAGGCCTATCAGGAGGGCACTTACGCCCAATAGAATTCTGTGACTTTGTAAAAAATATCGTTGCATCTGTGGTTTCTCCGGGGCTAATTTTCTACAAAAATCGAAAGCATCGCGGAGCAACAATCACCCGCTGATGGCTGTGCTAGATAGCTCAACAACGCTTAAAGCTCGCCTGAAAAGATTGATGAAAGTTAATGCGGACTAGACTTTTTTAGTGTGTTTTTATACGTCGAGAACGCTGACATTGCAATAAACTCAGTCTGCGTAGGAATAGAACTGTTCAAAACACAACATCAAACGTAAACATTTCCACCTAGACATTTATATAGCTAACCTATACACTAGTGTCAACCTTAAGATTTGCTTATCACGAACATTGCATTACGGCTCAGCCACAACATTTGTGCAGTTGTTCTTTTAATCAGTCAATCAGGTCAAGTATTGCAATGTGGTCGTAATTTATCTCCTCTCGCTAAGGGTGCTGCCTGAAGCAGGTTGATTAGGAAATAGCTTTATTGTTGCCCCTCCCTAGGTTTACGCCAATGCTAGAAATCCAGAATTTGTCGATTGACTATCGAGGCACGCGGGCGCTACACAATGTCAGCTTTTTTGTACCTGCAGGCCAACTAGTGGGCATTATTGGGCCCAATGGTGCTGGTAAAAGTACTCTGGTCGAAGCCATTTTAAATTTAGTGCCTGTGACTCAAGGGGTCATTCGCTTTAAAGGAATGGCACTCAGGCGACAGCTCCTCAAAACCGCCTATGTACCTCAGCGTTCTCACATCGATTGGGATTATCCAGTAACAGTTTGGAATGTGGTGATGATGGCTCAAACTGTTCAGACTGGACTTTTTCGTGGGTTTAGTCGTCAGGCAAGACATCTGGCCCAATCTGCCCTCGAACGAGTGGGCATGTATGAGTTGAGAGATCGCCCCATTGGCGAATTATCGGGAGGACAACAACAGCGAGTTTTTCTAGCCCGAGCGTTAGCCAAAGAAGCCGAGCTTTTAATTTTTGATGAGCCGTTTACGGCGGTTGATCGTAAGACCGAAGACATTATTTTTGATGTCTTTCAGGAACTCCGGGCAGACGGTAAAACATTGTTAGTCATTAACCACGACTTGGGTGATTCGCTAGCTATTTATGATCAGTTGCTCTTGCTCAACAAGCGTTTGATTGCCCAAGGAACACGTCATGAAGTTGTCACTTCCGACAATTTAGAACGGGCTTACGGTCGAGGGCTGACTAGAGTGTTTGCTTAAGTAGGTCAGCACAATACTTTATGCAATGAAAATAAGCTGTTTAACCTTTTGGAGTCTGCCCCCAAACCCCCAACTTTCGGGGCTTTGAGTAGTTTTCCCCAGCATATAACCTAAGGGCATTCAAGAAAAGGGAACAGAATAGGGCCTGATATCTGATAGCTAATTGGGACTAAGTAGGTGGACCTAATCATTTATAAGATGGAGGATCAGGAGTTTGACCTCCTCGAATATGCCCCCACCCACCCAATCCTGGGGGCTTTGAGTCTAGTCTCCCCCAGAATATAGCCCAAGGGGCATTCAAGAAAGGGGGACGGAAGGGGGCCTCGGTGTCTGAAGCCTAAGTTGGATAACCTACTTATCTACTTAAACTCCATCGTCTTAACTACACTAATTTTAAAGGATATAAAAACGCTCCATGTTGGATTTGATTATTGAGCCACTGTCATTAACGTTTATGCAGCGCGCGTTAATGTTGGGTATTTTGCTCGGCATTCTCTGTGCGATTGTTGGCAGCTACATGAT
>JAHQVZ010000061.1 GCA_019634055.1 Leptolyngbyaceae cyanobacterium MAG.088 | reverse complement strand
GCCTATTTGCCTATTGCCCGCTTTCGCCTGGCATGTTGTTCTGTGCAGTCCCCTAAACCTTAGCTATGGTTTCTTGAGCCAAAAACTTTTCTAATTCTGTGAGTTTGTCCGCATCGACTTTAGTCTGCATTGGGCAGAACTTAGGACCACACATAGAACAGAATTCAGCGGTTTTATAAATGTCGGCTGGTAATGTTTCATCGTGGTATTCTCTGGCTCGCTCAGGATCTAGGGATAGGTCAAACTGCTTGTTCCAGTCAAAGTTATAGCGGGCGTGGGACAGTTCGTCATCGCGATCGCGAGCACCTGGACGATGGCGAGCAATATCAGCTGCATGGGCTGCAATCTTGTAGGCAATCAAGCCGTTGCGCACATCCTCTGCATTGGGTAAGCCCAGGTGTTCCTTAGGGGTGACATAACAGAGCATTGCCGTGCCATACCAACCCGCCATGGCTGCTCCAATGGCAGAGGTGATGTGGTCATAGCCGGGGGCAATATCCGTCACCAATGGCCCCAACACATAGAAGGGGGCTTCGGAACACTCTTCCATTTGTTTACGGACATTGAATTCAATTTGATCCATCGGTACATGGCCAGGACCTTCAACCATGACTTGCACATCCTGTTCCCAGGCACGGCGAGTCAGCTGACCAAGTGTCTTTAACTCTGATAACTGGGCTTCGTCTGACGCATCGTGGAGACAGCCCGGACGGAGTGAGTCACCCAAACTAAAGGAGACATCGTACCGTTTGAAAATTTCGATGATGTCATCAAAGCGACTGTACAACGGGTTCTGCTTATGATGGTGCAGCATCCATTGAGCAATGATGCCACCCCCTCGCGACACAATACCGGTGATGCGATTTTTTACCAGGGGTAGATATTCAATGAGCAGGCCGGCGTGGATGGTCATATAGTCCACACCCTGCTGAGCATGCTTTTCGATAATGTGCAGAAAATCATCTTCGGAAAGATTTTCAATGCTGCCGTGGACGCTTTCCAGTGCTTGGTAAATGGGAACGGTGCCAATGGGGACAGGAGAAGCGTTAATGATGGCGCTGCGGATCTCATCTAGATTACCGCCGCCGGTGGACAGATCCATGACGGTATCAGCCCCGTACTTAACGGCAAGATGCAGTTTTTCTAACTCTTCGCTAATGTCAGAGGAGTTGGGAGACGCGCCAATATTGGCATTGACTTTACATTTACTCGCAATGCCAATGGCCATCGGCTCTAGATTTGGATGATTAATATTCGCTGGAATAATCATCCTGCCGCGAGCCACTTCCTCTTTAATCAGATCAGCCGGTAAATTCTCTCGCTGAGCCACATAGGTCATTTCTTCTGTGATTATGCCCTGACGCGCATAATGCATCTGTGTGACATTCGCTTGTCCTCTACGAGGCGTAATCCAGTTAGTTCTCATATTCAAAACAAAGTTAGGTGGGATAACAAATGTGACGATTAGGCCATGGAAGCGGTAGGCCGAGGAACTCAGAACACTTACTCTTCAGGGTTAATAAGATTTCACCCTGAGCTGATCGTAGTTAAAAATTTGAGCGGTGCTGTTTTGTTTTGCTAACGCCGTCCAAACTAATGTAACAACTGTTGATGCAACTAAGGCTGCAGCAAAGCTGTGGAGTAAATCGGCACTGCCAGGCACGGCTGGGAACAGGGGTGAAAAGTCGGGTTTTTGAAAAAATAGCAACCCGGCAACTATACCCACCAGCGAACTGACAAAAGCATTAATGCCAGTTAGATGACGGCTGTAAAGGCCGTATAACATGGGAAATAGGACAGCGGCACAAATCAAATCGGCCACGAAAAATAGGTATAGGACACTGTACCCTTGGGAGGCAATTGCGATCGCAGGCACCCCTACTAATACCGTCAAAATCCGCGCCATTCTTAATACATTATTGGCCGAGGGATTAGGCAACATTCTCATCAAATCCAGCGTAAACACACTGGCCAGGCCATTTAGCATCGTATCAAGACTGCTCATCACCAGAGCCAGGGCCAACACAATGACACTGATCAGAACCCAACTCGGCATCGCTAGCTGACTCAACAAACCAAACAGTGCTGTCTCACCAATAATATCGGGCTGTACATCAGCCAACGGCACCGCCAACAGGCCCAACAGACCGGCAATAAAAATCAGTGGCAACACAATGACGGCCGACCCCAGAAAGGCGCGACGCACCGTTTGACTATCGCGACAGGCATAGACTCGTTGCCAGTTTCCCTGATTAAAAACCTCTGCTGCCACAATGGCAATCATTAGAGTGGCCCCAAAACGAACCCCACCAATATTGCCTAGCGATAACAGCTCAGGTTGTTGAGCAGCCACTGCACCAAAGGCCTCTGTTCCGCCCAGTGCGGCAACAATCACCCCTGCGCAGATTAACAACAGGGGCACAATCACAACAAATTGAATAACATCAGTCAAAATTGTTGTACCTAACCCCCCGACGGTGGTGTAGATAAATACGGCCGTAATCACGACAAGAGCCGTGATCCCTAGTGGCACATCTGCTACTAGCTGTAATGCTTTAGCAATAGCCGTTAGCTCTGCTGTCAGGTAAATAAACATGTAAAAGACAATCACCACTTCCACTAGCCAATACATGGGGCCACCAAAACGGTGTTTTACATATTCATTGAGGGAATGCCCTTGGGGCATTAAGTGGCGTAGTCTCGGCCCGACTATAAAAAATAAAGCCACTGCCCCAGCTGACCCGAGGCAGTAGCCCAAAATGGCCGATACGCCACCAAAAACAGAGCCAGCTTCTTGGGGGCTAAACAGAATCCAGGCTCCCAATGCCGAAGCTGTTACAGTTGCTAAGGCTGACCACCCACCCACTTGGTTGCGGTTAACCATGTAGCTTTCTAAGTTGATTTGCTGGCGTCCGGCGTACAACACGCCGAACAATGTAAATGCTGCTGTCGTTACTAGGGTTACCAGTAGCGCAATTGCTCCTATGGACACAGCCTTTCCTCATCTTGTTGGACACAAGGCTAGGAGCAATTGGCAATTATATTTGCTGAGTACAGCACACCCCCCTTGATTTGCCCACGGATGCATGCAGCAATAACGATTAATCGTCTGCTTCCCTACGCTGGCATTAACCAGACTCAGGTTCCGAGGGTATAATCTCAGCCCGCTGTAGCAAGCACCCCTAGCTATGTGGTTGATACTACCATAGGACGGGGAGTGGTGAGTGGTGAGCGGTCTATGCAAAACGGGAGATATTCCAAAGATTTGCGCAGTTCGTTACAACCCTTCTCAGAGTTAGAACGTAGCATCTACTCAAGGGGTATCCAGAGCGTCATCAGGGAGGGATTTAAGGATTAACGCCTGTAAATCTTCGGTTACCAAAGCATTACCACTGGGGCTGAGATGGATATGATCGCGATAGAGACTATCGGCGGCTGCTCTATCTTGAAAGGGCTGTAAAAAGTCTATATAGGGAATCTGTTGTTGGGTGACAAATTCATTGACCCGCTTACGGGCAACAATCTCATAGTCTCTGGGGCCATTGGCTACTTCTCGTTTGAGAGGCGTCATCGCCAATAACAGAAAGCCACCATGTGCGTGAACATGGTGCTTGATATCAGCAATTGCTGTTAGATTTTTGCCAATGCGATCGCCTTTCTCATTCTGAATCTCTTTTAAACCTGGAATTGATGGTTGTTTTTTGAGTCGATTAGAGAGTTCTAAAATGGCAAATAAGGGTTTTTTGTCAGGATAGCTACGGTCTTTGCCGACTTGGAGTGAGTTAGGCTGCACCCCAAATAGATCATCAGTATTAATCACCAACATGACAATTTGGGATTCAAAAATTCCAAATTTTTGCAGATACGCTAACTCATTGCGAGGTCCCCATGAATTGGCAGATGCGTTTAGCACTTCAGCCGATTGAATGGAGTCATGTTGTAAAAGTGTCTTCTCTAGGAGGGTTGACAATGTAGCGGATTGATCAGTCCACCAATTGCCATTGACAATAGAGTCACCAATTAGAAATACCCTGAGAGTCGTCGGTGGTCGAGAGGTTTCAATCGCATCAGCACGCATTGAGTACTGATTAATAGCAATTAGATTGCCAAAGCGCCGCACTCGTTGATTTGGAGCTAATAAATACCCAATGGTTTCATCAGCTATGTAGAGAGGAGGATTACCAAACCCAAACAACAGTTTCAGGGTTAACTCTGCTAAGAGCACCCCTACTAATAAAAGCAGCAATCCTAAAATAGCAACCTTCATGGGTAGCCCCCATCAAAAAGGAATAAGACCAGCAATAAAAAATCATCTTTACGCTACCATGCCCAATCATGAACCTTTCGCCAACGTCGATTTTCAGGCAATTTGATTTGATATCGTTATTAAATCTGGCTTAATTCGATTACATGCCCATCTGGATCTTGAATAAATATGGCCTTACGTCCCGAAGAACTTGCTTGCATTGGCACATTGGCAGCAGTCAATTGCTGTTTAGCGATTTCTAGGTCTGCGATCGCAAAGGCTAAATGTGCTTGTCGGCCCCATTTTTCATGGGGTGTGGGGCGTTCATGATTTTTCTCCGCTACAATTAAATGTAGTTGAAACGAACCTAGTTGATACCAGGCTCCGGCAAACTTTAGGTCCCGTTCAATTTTCGATAATCCCAACACTGTTCCATAAAAATGTTCAGCGGTTTCCAACCTAGAAACGTTTATGGCGGCATGGAGCACAGACTGTAACATCGCTTACATTTTTCTTGCAGTCCTCCTATTGTATCGAGACTATGTCGAATTAAGGTTCGTTTACACACTTCAGGTGACTCCATCACCTGAAATGACTCCATCACCTCAGGTGACTGCATCACCAGTGGGCAGCGTCTATCTATCGTTACTCTTTCAGAGACCTGGGTTTACTAAGAACATCAGTCCAACAGAGTTTTGTGTTCTATTCATATGCATAACTCACCTCTTGCATAGCCTTTTCTATGTATTCCAGTAAATTTATGAATACAGTTAGCCCTTTGAACGCCGCACATATTACGCCGAAGCAAAAGCCTCGTCTTTTAGTTGTTGATGATGAACCAGACAACTTAGATTTGCTGTACCGTACATTTCGCCGTGAATATCAGGTTCTGAGGGCGGAAAGTGGGGTTAAAGCGTTGGAAGTTTTGGAAGATGATGGCGAAGTAGCAGTCATTATCTCTGATCAGCGTATGCCTGATATGAGTGGTACTGAGTTTCTCAGTAAAACGGTGCCTGATTTCCCAGACACTGTTCGCATTATTCTTACAGGGTTTACAGACGTTACGGATCTAGTGCAGGCCATTAACAATGGTCAGGTCTATCGCTACATTACTAAGCCATGGGAGCCTAATAACCTCAAGGAGTTAGTGCAAAAAGCGGCAGATACCTATGAGCTGCTTAAGGAGAGCCATCATGCACTCTATGTTTCTGATCGACAGAACCAGCTAATGAGTCGTGTGGCTCAACTAGCCCACCTTGATACGCCAGAACCTGAAGCGATACAGTTTATTGCTGATGGCTGGGGACAAACCCTCTCTGCCCAAGCTTGTGTCATTCAATGTTTGGACGATGGCCCCACGGCTGTCTATGGCGAGCTCAGCGGTCAGTGCCTGGAAGATAATCCACTGGTTCAAGCTGTGATTGCAACCCGAACCTTGCAGACATTGCCGGATGTGGCTGCTAGTAATGTCAGTGACGAATTTTACCAGGCGACCAATACCCAATCCCATTTAGTTGCTCCTGTCGTCTTTAGAGACCGACTGTTAGCAGTGATTTCTTTCCATTGGGTCCATAGCTATCGCACGTTGGAAGATGTGAGCAACATACTCACGATTGCCACTAATCAAATGGCGCAAGCGCTGATGGCCATGCGCCATGGGTGAGCCTTGTGCGAACATACCGCAAGCGCTGATGGCCAATTAAACTTGTGTGATGTTGTAAGTGCAGCAGTATGATAAGAATCGGCTTTAGTTTCCCAGTCGATACACTGCACTAACAGCCTTACTTGTGTCATAGGAAAGTACGAATGGCTCAGGCCAACCCCGACGCCACCTATATCCGTGACTTATTTGACCGCATTGCACCGGTCTACGATGACTTAAACCAATCCTTAAGCCTTGGTTTGCATAAGGTTTGGAAGCAAATGACTGTGGATTGGGCGGGTGCTCGGCCAGGCATGAATGTACTTGATGTTTGCTGTGGTAGTGGTGATTTGGCGCTTTTGCTAGCCCCCCAGGTAGGGCCTTATGGTCAGGTGACGGGGGCCGATTTTGCGGTAGAGCAGCTTGCGATCGCAGCCCAGCGCTCAGCTACCAAGGGTTACACTGCTCGGACCACATGGGTGGAGGCCGATGCCCTCAAATTACCCTTCGATGCTGAACAGTTTGATGCCTTGACCATGGGCTACGGTCTGCGCAATTTGATCAATATTCCCCAAGGTCTCAGCGAACTCCACCGCGTCTTAAAACCCGGAGCGAAGGCAGCCATTTTAGATTTTCATCGCCCTCAGTCTGCCATTGCTCAACAGTTTCAGCAATGGTACTTAGACACTATTGTGTTACCTACAGCAGAACGGTGTGGCCTGACCGAAGAATACGCTTACATCGGTCCCAGCGTCGATCGCTTTCCCATTGGTCGTGAGCAAATTATCCTTGCCAAAGCAGCAGGGTTTCATCAGGCTGTCCATTATCCCCTGCTGGGTGGGATGATGGGTGTCCTCGTGGCCCAGAAATGAGTACGATTTCTCCGATTGTCTTAATTGTCCCACCCATTGCCGGTGGCATTATTGGCTATTTTACGAATGATTTAGCCCTCAAAATGCTGTTTCGGCCTTATCGGCCCATTCATCTTTTTGGTCAACAGCTACCATTTACACCAGGTCTCATTCCTAGCAACCAAAGCCGCCTTGCTAAACGGATTGCCGATACTATCATGGGGTCGTTGCTCACCCCCGAAGAGCTACAGCGACTGGCCAAGCGCCTCCTCAAAACCGAACGCATGGAAGGGGCCATTCGCTGGTTATTAGACCTAGCCCTGACCCAAACCCAATCCTCTAACCAGGACAAAACCGCCCAGATTCTCGGCAATATTCTCCAAGATATGATAGGGCAGTCATTACCTAGAATGTTGAAGGTGTGGGCAAGGGATGAAACATTTCTCGCGGATCAAATTGACCACATTTTTGATCAGGTACTGCTAAATTTTCGTCTGAGCGAAGATCAGGCTCAACAGATATCTGGCTGGGTGCGCCAGGGCATTTTGCCCCCTGATCGTCTTCGGCGATTAATTATCGATTTTCTCACCGACCGCAATATTAAAGTCATCGATGAAACATTACGGGAAAAAACCAGTGGCACCTATTGGGTCGTCGCCAATATTTTTGGCGTACGCAATGCTCTGAATCGTTTACGCACCTATTGTCTAGATGAACCAACTAAATGCAATAATCGCATTGCTGAACTGATTACCGCCCTCAGGGTGGAAAACCGTTTTCAGGAATGGCTGCAGAACTTTTCCTTACAGGAATTACCCATTTCTACGGTACAGCAGCTGAGACTTACCCTGCGTCAAACCATTCGCGGCTATTTAAAAACCGATGGCGTTCCCCTGCTTAAAGGCCTGAGCGATTCTATTAACTGGCAGAAGGTGGCCCAAAGACTGCTCAAACGATTACAAACCTCGCCAGTTGTCATGGAGTCTTTGGATACAGCCAGCCAGGAACTCGCCCTCATTCTGGAACGATATCTAGAAAAAGACTTAGAAAATATTGTTGCTAAGGCGATCCCGATTCTAGATATTGATCAGGTGATTATGGAGCGGGTTAATGCCACATCTCCCCGGAACTTGGAAATGGCCATTCAAGGGATTGTTCGCAATGAGCTACAAGCCATTGTCAACCTGGGAGGCATTCTGGGATTTACCATTGGCCTCATGCAGGTAGGCATTCTGTTATTTCAGTAGGCGCATTGCATGCAATGCGCCTACACCAAACAATGGCCTAATAAAAAAGAGGGGTACCCAAACAGGCAACCCCTACGGAGATATTTGTAAATGCTGAGAAACAGTCTTATCCCAACCGATCATTAACCAAATCGGCCAGAGACATAATCGCGAGTATACTCTTCGCGAGGATTACTAAAGATCACCTGGGTCTCGTCATATTCAACCAGATAACCCATCTTGCCACCCGCTTCGGTAGCCTGGGCATTAAAGAATGCCGTCTTATCAGACACACGAGACGCCTGCTGCATATTGTGGGTCACAATCACAATGGTGTACTGCATCTTCAGATCGTGCATCAGTTCTTCCACCTTCAGGGTGGAAATGGGGTCGAGGGCAGAGCAGGGTTCGTCCATCAGGATGACTTCGGGTTCGATCGCAATGGCACGGGCAATACACAGACGCTGCTGCTGACCACCAGACAAGCCTAAACCACTTTCCTTCAGCTTATCCTTCACCTCATCCCAAAGTGCCGCACCCTTTAAGGAGCGCTCTACCAGTTCATCCATATCGCCTTGATAACCATTGATGCGAGCACCAAAGGCAATATTTTCATAAATGGACTTGGGAAAGGGGTTGGGCTTTTGGAACACCATACCCACACGACGACGCAATTCTACTGGGTCAAATCGCTTGATATTTTCCCCATCAAACAGAATATTCCCATCTACCCGAGCACTAGGGATCAAATCATTCATACGGTTAAAGCACCGCAACACAGTACTTTTACCGCATCCAGACGGACCAATAAAGGCAACAATCTGATTGCGGGGAATGTCTAGGAAAACATCCTTTACTGCCAGCGTAGAACCGTAGTAAACCGAGATTTTTTCAGCCTTTAAAGCCGTATCAGTCATTGTTTGATTGCGTATGTCTTGCATAGTCTTAGTATTCCTGCTATTACCCTATATCTAAACGAAGGATCAACAAATAATTACTGGGTCTAGAACCGCGCGTTTGACAACTGCATTGCCTTATCTCGTTTGCTGGAAGCGATTGCGGAAGTAAATAGCGATAGTATTCATCAGCAACAACATCACCATCAGCACAATAATTCCAGATGCCGCAATCTGATGAAACTCCGCCTGAGGACGACCAACCCAGTTGTAAATCTGAATGGGCATCGCCGTAAATGGACTTTGTAAACTGCTAGGGGTGGATCGAATAAATGCCACTGCACCAATGGCAATCAAAGGAGCGGTCTCACCAATGGCGCGGGATAACGCTAGAATCACCCCTGTCAGCACACCTGGCATAGCACTGGGTAACACATGATTCCAAACCACTTGCCACTTGTTAGCCCCCAGGGCGAATCCTGCCAAACGAATACTGTTAGGCACTGCCCTCAAAGCTTCCCTGGTTGCCACAATAATTACTGGCAAAATCAATAGAGACAGCGTCAAACCACCGGAAAGCACGCTGTTACCTCCCGTAATGGGCCCCATAATCCGCTTAAAGACAGCCAGACCAAGCAAGCCATAAATAATGGAAGGCACACCAGCCAGATTACCAATGTTGATTTCCACCAAGCGGCTGAACCAGTTATCTGTGGCAAATTCTTCTAAGTAAATGGCTGCACCCACCCCAATGGGGAACGATGTGGCCGCCACAACAGCCATTAACCAGAGAGTGCCAAAAAAAGCGGGCTTAATACCAGCCTGTTCAGGCTTGCGCGATGGGAAGGCAGTAAAGAAATTCCAATTGATGGTGCCTAAGCCGTCTTTCAAAATTGTGAACAACAACCAGACCAACACTAAAACAGAAACAATTGTTGCAGCCCAGGCGGCTGTTGCAAATACTCTATCCAGGTTGTAACGACCTGATAAATTCTGTTTAAAGTTGCCAGACGATGCACCTTTATTTTCAATCCCTTGAGCTGTCATGTCCTTATATTCCTATTTGCTCAATTTCTCTAATTACCAATCAATGACCTGAAGTTACAAGACTTAGTCATACTTCTGTCGGAAACGACGCACAAACCAGAAGCTAAAAATGTTGAGCGCAAGGGTAATAAGAAAGAGTGTTATACCCACGGCATAGAGAGTTTGATAGGCAATAGTGCCGTGGGGAGCATCCCCTTTAGTTACCTGTACGATATAGGCCGTCATAGTCATTACAGGCACAAACGGGTTAAAGCCCAGGGTAGGGTTTGCACCGGCTGCTAGGGTGACAATCATGGTCTCCCCAATCGCCCGTGACGTTGCCAAAATCAATGATGAAACAATCCCCGAGAGGGCCGCAGGCAACACAACAGACCAAACTGTTTCACGCTTAGTCCCGCCCAAGGCATAGGCCCCATCTCGCAAGGACTGAGGCACCGAATAAATAGCATCCTCACTTAAAGATGCCACCATCGGCGTAATCATAATCCCTAATACGATTCCTGCACTTAAGGAGTTGAAACCTTCCACAGGAAAAAAAGTTTTCAAAAACGGAGTCACTGTTAACAGTGCAAAGTAGCCATAAACTACCGTTGGCACACCGGCCAGAATCTCTAGAACAGGCTTAAGGACTTTCCGTATCTTAGGACTGGCATACTCACTCAAACAGATAGCTGCCAACAGCCCCAACGGAAGTGCCACAAGAATGGAGATAAACGTGATCATCAGTGTGGCACTGATCAACACAAAAATTCCAAACTGCTTACTGGCAAACAAAGGCGTCCAGCGACCAGCCGTTAAGAAGTGAATAACGCCTTGCATATAGGAAACTTGTTCACTATCTTTGGAAAGCTCGCTTGGCAGGTTTCCAAAAAATGAAAATGCTTCGAAAATCAGTGTTCCGATAATACCAATGGTGGTCAAAATCGAAATTGTTGCAAATGCTCCACAGATGATTTTGATGATCAACTGAATAGTTTCAGAACGACCACGGTTGGGTTTCCAAGTACCTGGAGCAATATCGTTTAAGGGAAGCTCAGCTGTCATGCACAAAGTCCTCAGCACGGGTTGGGGATTTCCTACGTCCAGACACCTACATGGGCATCAGTGAAAGCAACCGTTATGGACGTGGAAAATTGATCAACGCATCCAAGTACTTAGCAACTTTTCTTGACAGGAAGCAAAGACTCTGGATGCAAAAACAAATTATCTCAAAAACTCTTCAACGTCTGCATTGAGCGATGCAGACTCGTGCTCCTTTTATGAAAGAGAGCTGAAGGGAGTGATTACCCCCTCCAGCCAAAATCACCTAATCAGACGGAGATCCTGATCGGTGTTAACCCTTAAAGGTTAGTAGGATCGGTGCCTAGCTTAGCGTCATCAACACGAGCTTTGGAGTTGCCGAGGATATCGTCGGGCAGCGCTACATAGCCAGAATCACCAACTAGAACGCCATTGGCAGGATCAAGCATAAAGTCAACAAAGGCCTTAACTTGTTCCTTAGTGTCGTAGGCTTCTTTCTTCACGTAGAAGAACAAAGGACGAGACATGGGATTGTAGGAACCATCAGCAATCGTCTCAGTAGAAGGCGCTACACACTCACCAGCTTCGTTTTGGATTTCAACTGCTTTGAGAGAACCAGAGTTCTCTTCAAAGTAAGCGTAACCAAAGTAACCTAGAGCACCCTCATCGCCAGTTACACCGTTCACGATAACGTTGTCATCTTCACTAGCGGTATAGTCACCACGGCTTGCACCCTCTTCACCGTTAACTTCGTCGGTGAAGTAGTCGAATGTACCAGAGTCAGTACCAGGGCCATAAAGACCCAAAGCCTGATCGGGGAAAGATGGATCCACCTGATTCCAGTTAGACACTGAGCCCTCGGAGTCAGGAGACCACATGACGTTGAGCTGTTCCGTAGTCAAGCACTGTGCCCAATCGTTCGCCTGGTTGGTCACAATGGTTAGACCGTCAAAAGCGATGGGTACTTCGATAAACTCGATGCCAGCTTCTTCACAGGCAGCAACCTCTTTGTCTTTGATAGGGCGAGAGGCATTAGAAATGTCGGTTTCACCCGCGCAGAACTTTTTAAAACCGCCACCAGAGCCAGAAACACCAACGGTTACGTTAGTGTCAGGATTAGCAATACTGAATTCTTCACTCATTGCTTCTGCAATGGGAAATACAGTACTAGAACCGTCGATCAGAACATCACCAGAGACACCGCCGCCAGCAGCAGCAACTTCAGTGCCACCGCCATCAGCAGGGGCATCAGCAGTGGTAGTAGTGCCACCACCACAGGCAGCTAGGCTAGTTAATAGAGCAAGCAGAGTTGCTGAGTATGCGTAGCGCATTTTCCGTGCTTTAAATTCCATGATTGCTTAGACTTAAACTCCTCACCAACAATGTCTACAGACATTCTTGAGGAAAATTAGCGGTTCAAGGTAAAGGCAAGGTTAAGGAATTTTGGAAAATGTGCTTAAGCTAACATGCTTTATTCAGTGTTTTTGTGCTTTTAATAACGTTCTTAATGTATAGAGGGCGACATTCGACGTGCGCTAACGGCTGCTGAAATCTAGCATTGGCCTGGCTATAGTAATTATTAATGAGTGGTTCTTTTATGGCATTTGCCCTATGGCTATCCTTTGTGGAAACCAATTCTAAAACGTTGTTTTTTGTTCATTGACAAACTTTTTATCCATATGTATTGCGTTATTTACGACGGCGATTGTAATCTTTGCACCACGCTAGTGCAATGGTTAGAGCGGCTTGATCAGGGTAAACAGTTTCGCTACGCTTCTATGCAAGATGCTGAAATACTAGGGGAATTTAACGTTACGGCCACTGACTGTGAGTTGGGTATGTTGCTGATTGATGAGACTGACCCTACTGAGCGATGGCAAGGCAGTGACGCTGCCGAAGAGATTGGCGCGCGCTTACCTGCTGGCGTTCTATTTGTCACCGCCTACCGGAGCTTGCCAGGTATAAAGCGTATGGGCGATCGACTCTATGTTTTTGTGCGAGATAATCGATATAAGTTGTTTGGACGTCGCCCATCAACCTATGCCTCAAAGTATCGTGTCTGTAAGTCAGACCGATGTGATCAATATTTTTAGTCGGCCGCTTGCGAAGATTTAGATTTGAGCAATCCATTCTACAGCTCACAATCCTTGGGCAATGATTTAAGGTCCGGTAAAAATAGCGTCTTCTAAATCTTGTCGGCTCAAAGAATATTTGAAGCCACGCTGCACATCTTCACCTCCATCCCCTGCGTCTAGATAACATACAACCAGTGAATCAGTTTCTAGTAATAAATCTGCCCGCCAGGCTGGCTTGGCAATTGCCCAACGATTGAGTTCGGAGGTGTCTTGCTGACATCCCTGCTGGGTAAGCCATAGTTCAATATCAGGCAGGGTGTGATTGTATAAGGGCGTGTCAGCAGAAGGAAGGGCCATAAGAGATGCTGTTGATATGACTAAAGTTGCAAAGAGGATAGGGTGAAATCGCTATCGGCGATACCCAAAATCAATACTAGGGCCAGGCAAGCGGCAAAGGTAAGCCCCAATATAAATAGAGCAAAGATCTCCCCAGCAGATAGGGGTCGATCAGTCGGGTCTAAATAGCTATAGCGAGATTCAAAGGGCGTTTTGCTAGAGCCATTTTCTAGGTCTTTGGGGGATTGGCTAACATAAAAGCGGGAATAGCCAATTTTATGATCGTAGCTAAGGCGCTGTTCCGGATTGCTGAGGGTGCCATAGGCCTCATTGAGGGCCTGAAATTTTTGGGTCGCGATCGCACCTGACAACTCAGTGGTATCGGGATGATAGAGCTTGCTTAGCTCCCGATAGGCACGCCGGATCTCCTGGGCAGAAGCGGTTGGCTTCACGCCCAAGAGTTCATAGTGATTTTTGGGACTGTCGTCGGAGACACTATTTGCCATAACTATTTGCCAGATTATGCCGCCGCTTCCAACATGGCTACCTGAGATAGTTCATTCCCAGGATCACGAATCAGTCGAATCTGAGCCAGGGTAAATACGACGGGAATCACACGGGTATAGTTCGAGGCAATGGCCCGCCACCCTAAATCGACGATAAACCAGGTCCATAAAGCTGGCCCTAAATAAGCAAACACACCCCGCATAGCCCCGTAGCGGGCGGCATTCACAGCCATGCCGCGAGACGCTAGGTTCATGGCGGCTCTACCCTGAACTCGGGCACCTAATGTCACTGCACCTTGTAGGGTTTGTTGGGCAACCTGATAGCGAGCCAGCTGTAGGGCAAATTGTTTAGCGATTTGCTGGAGCAGCCAGGGGCGAATGACTGAGCTAACAGCTACCGCACTGCCGCCCTTAAACACTAAAGCGAGGGGATTTTGCCGGAGCTGAGGCGATAGCTTTTGAAATTCTTGCATCTGAGCCAGCTCACTGGTCAGCCGCTGCTGTAACTGACGTTGCTGGGCAGGGGAAAGGCGTTGCCAGGTTTTTTCAAGCAATTGCAAAAAGATTTCAGCCTCTAAATCGAGGGTAGGCAGCTGTGTAGATAGCTGGAGTTTAAGGTGACGGTTGAGCTGTAGCAAAATCTGGCGATAGCTAAGCTGTTGGGTCCCTTGCCTAAGCACTGTTAGGCCATCGGCAGCTAAATAACGCAGTCGTGCGTCTATTTGTTCAAGGCGCTGGGTGCGATCGCAATTTTGTACCACCTGAGGTGACGGGGTACACCAATAATCCAAAGGATTAAACTTGGGTTGAAAGAGAACTTCGGCCAGGGCGGCCAGTTCGTCATGGGTCGCTAACTCTAACCCTGTCCTGAGTTCATCCACCACAGGTCAGCAATTGCTCCAGGCAAACGTAAAGGCTGGATTTATTTTACATAGTTCCTAGGGAAAACGGGATGGGTGAGCGATCAATAGCGCCCTGCCCAACGAGCGCCGTTTTCATTTTTCTAAGCGCACCGCATACCATTGCCACGACACGCCTGGCGTTACCTCAAACTCACAGGCCGTGTCCCGTAAATGTTGAGCTTGCTGGTCAACCAAGTCAAACTTTTGTAAGTCTCTGGGAAGCACACCAGAATACTGCTCTAACATAATCTTGAGCTTATCAAGCAGTTCATCAGGCTCCATAAAGACCTCTTCGTTACCTGGCACCAGCAATACAAACATATCTTCGCTGTACATTGTGGCATCTGCCATTGTTAAGGCTCCCCCAGGGATATCGCAAAGCACTGATCAACTTAATCGTAAAGGCTTGAACGCTCACAAGATCGGCGGTTAACACCCAACTTAATTTTCAACGTTAGCTAACATTTACACAGAGAATAACCACTCAGAAAATGGTTAGCAATGATACAATTGGGCATACACCACTATTCCGAGCGGATTACCGGGAAATAAAAATCTAACGATTTAAATCGGTAATTCGGGTGTTGACCAGCAACCTAATTAAAATTTAGCTTTGCTAGTCTACTGGTCCTACTGACCGAAACACTCGTATTCGGCGTAAGTTTTTTCTGCCGATGCTTGCATGCTTTTCGGACTGTTCATTGTTCTGCTATAGACCGCTGCATCATGGTTCAAACTCCGATCTCCCCTAGTAAGCCAGCAGCTCAGACTGCGGGGCCTGTCGTTAAGAATTCCGAGAAAAAAGTATCCAGGCTCGAGGGTATTAAAGAGCGTAGTCAGTTTTTGCGTGAGCCTGTGGCTACTGAGCTAGCTCAAGACACCACTCATTTCAGTGAGGATGGTATCCAAATCCTCAAGTTTCATGGGTCTTATCAGCAGGACAATCGGGATAATCGGGTGAAAGGCCAGGAAAAAGACTACCGTATGATGCTACGGACGCGAAATCCAGGTGGCTTGGTATCTCCAGAGCTTTATCTGACGTTAGATGAGCTATCGGACAAGTACGGCTATAGCAATATTCGAGCCACCACTCGTCAAGCGTTTCAGCTCCATGGCATCTTAAAGAAAAATCTTAAGGCGACCATGGCGGCAATCATTAAAAGCATGGGGTCTACCCTGGGTGCCTGTGGCGATCTTAACCGCAATGTGATGGCGGTACCCGCCCCTTTTAAAGACAAGCCTGAGTATGTCTATGCTCGAGATTATGCCAATCGGATTGCTGATTTACTCACGCCTCAAACCCCCGCTTACTATGAGGTTTGGCTGGATGGCGAGAAGGCCGTGACCGGTGAAGAGCATCCAGATGTCGTGGCTGCCCGTCAGCGCAACAGTAATGGCACTAACGTTGGCGATAGTGTGGAGCCCATTTACGGCACCCATTACATGCCCCGTAAGTTTAAGTGCTCAGTCACGGTGCCTGGCGATAACTCCATCGATGCTTACACCCAGGACGTTACCCTGGTGGTCATTGTCGATGAAAACAAGGAGCTACTGGGCTTTAATGTCTTAGCTGGTGGTGGCATGGGTCGTACCCATAACAAAGAAGAAACCTTTGCCCGTATTGCCGATGAGATTGGCTATGTCGATAAAGACGACATCTACGACCTGATGAAGGCCATTGTGGCTACCCAGCGCGATTATGGCGATCGGGTTCAGCGCCGCCACGCCCGTATGAAGTACCTAATCAATGATTGGGGTGTGGAAAAATTCCGGGCCAAGGTTGAAGAGTACTTTGGTAAAAAAGTTCAGCCCTATAAGCCGCTGCCTGAGTGGACGTTTTATGATTACCTGGGCTGGCATGAGCAGGGAGATGGCAAGCTTTTCCTCGGTGTCCACATTGAGAATGGCCGCATCTACGATAATGGTGCATTTAAAATTAAGTCGGCACTTAAGGAAATTGAGCTGCGCTATCGTCTGCCAATGCGTCTGACCAGTAATCAGAGTCTGTTGCTGACAGAAATTGATCCAGCTCATAAAGCTGAAATTGACCATATCTTGCGCAGCAATGGTATTGACGCAGAGGATCAAATCAGTCTGCTCCATCGCTATGCCATGGCTTGCCCCGCTATGCCCACCTGTGGTCTGGCGGTGACTGAATCGGAACGAGTAATTCCCAGTATTTTGGATCGCATTCAGACCTTGCTCAATAAGTTAGGGCTGAAAAAGGAGCATTTTGTCATTCGTATGACTGGCTGCCCCAATGGCTGTGCCCGACCTTATATGGCGGAGCTAGGGTTTGTGGGGAGTGCGCCTAATGCTTACCAGCTTTGGCTGGGCGGGTCTCCTAACCAAACACGGTTGGCTCAGCCCTATATGCAAAAGATGAATGTGGACGATCTGGAGACAACCCTAGAGCCAATGCTGGCCTTTTTTAAGAAGGGCAGGCAATCTGGTGAGAGCTTTGGTGACTTTTGCGATCGCATCGGCTTTGACGCCCTCCGTAACTTTTCTGAGTCTTACGTATCCCCGAAAAAAGCGGCAGCTGGCCGTCGTAAGCATCGTGTTGGTGTCTCTGGCGATACCTATGTTCAGCTCAAAGAAGCGGCGGCGACTAAAGGGCTAAGCATGGCACAGATTGCAGAAGATGCGATCGCAGCGTATCTTAACAACCAAAGTAACTAAACCCCGGTTCGGGTTCATCCATGACAAAGTTCACCAGTACTCCCAATCGCTGTGTCATTGTCGATGGCAAAGAGCTTTGGATCAGCCGTAGCATTACCGTTCTTGCCATTTTGGTCGTCATTTATGACGGTAATGCTTACGTCCCGCTAAATAAACGTGGCCCTGATCTACCCTCTGAGGTAGGCAAATGGTGTTTGGCCGGAGGTTATCTAGACTATGACGAAACCATTGGCGGTGCCGTTATGCGTGAAGTTTGGGAAGAACTCGGTCTGAACCTCCAAGAGTTGCAGGCAAATCATCGTTTAGAAGGATCCCTTGACCAACCTAGCCTGGTGTTTAGTGAGCCCCGGCGCTCTCAAAATGTCACCATGCACTATCCACTGATGCTATTCCTCAATGATGGTGCAGACCTGCCTAGTTTGGAGCCACAAGTTAGCCAAGGCGAGGTTACCGAGGTTGGCTGGTTTACGTTAGATGCAGCCTTAGAGATGGAGCTAGCATTTAATCACCAAGACATTCTGCGTCGATGCCTTAGCAATGAATTTGCTAAGATTTGGCCAACACCATCTCTATCGTGAAACGTCTGCGCAATCATCTTCCATAGCAACCGCACCTAAAACTTATATGCGGCATCATATTTCTAAAAACTCTCAATATATTGCTGACAAGAACTATCAATCCTTGAGTAAGCAGCATCTGTTTAGTCAGTACATGCTGCAAGATCAGATGCGAGACCAGATATTCATGGCCTCATTGAATACCTTCAGAACTGAATTGCAACGCATCAAAAAATCAGCATCTTTGCGTCATGCCAGTCTTGATTGGTATTTAACCGAGCTCAATGAGTTAAAGCACCAGTTCGACACCTACGTCGGCACCCTGCGACGCAAAGGGTTAATACAGTTCACCCTGCCCATGGAACTTGCCCTCTTTGCCAGTCGGGCCCAGTGGTTTATACGCTACCAGGGGCCACAAATTCGTCGCGGTTGGCAGCAAGCGGCCCAAGGCTTTCAGCAATTATCAAACCCGGGTGACTAATATCTATCTATCTAGTGCTCACTTGCGACTTTTAAGCTGAAGACCTCATGCGCGTTCACCTGCGTGCAGCTGTACATTGACTAACCCTAAATCAAAATGGTCGGGATCAAATTCACCGCCTATTTCATCCCACCGAGCCATATATTGTGGGTCTTCTGGGTCACCTAAAATGTCTAACAGCTCGTTGTAGCCCCAAATTCCACCACACCCTTCTGGTGGGCAGCTCAATTCCCCTGTGACGCAGTGAGGATATTGTCCTTGGGGATCAGCCGGTAACACCATTTCTACCTCTATGGTGTGAAACCAGCCATCGCGCAGGTCATACACATAGCTAAACCGTACCAAATCATCCCGGATGATCTCGTTTAACGGCATTTGTAGTAAACAAGGTTCCGTATCGGATCGTTGCTTGCCAATGCGGTAGTGATATTTGGAGAGGTTTTTCCATCCCATGGCAATCTGCACAATTTCATGCAGCTCTCCTAAGCTGGTATTGCCACCCACTAATAATCGTCGCCAGATAGGGGGGGCACTATCGGTTAAGGTGAGTTTGAGTTGATAGATTCGGTCATTGGCCATTAAAGGGCGGCTCCATGTTCGCCTAGCCAATCTTCACCTAGCTGAATTGTAATATCTGAGTCGAGGTTGCCTGTACTTTCCACGCGTACCTCACCCACTCGTAAGAACCTCTTGAGTCTCAATGCACTTGCCCGGTCTCCCCGTTGGGCAACGATGCGAGTTTCTGGTAAAGCCTCATTTAAGTCGTAGCCAATGCTGACATTTCGGTAACCACTGTCATACAGACTATCGATCAAAGACTGAATCGCTAGTTCATCGCCAGTACTGTCTTGAATGACTACACGCAAGTATGAAGGACTGGCTGCTTCCATCACCTGAGCGGACTCTAACCCAAAGTACTGCTCAACTAGTTCGTCGATCCGGGCATAGTTTGGTAGCCAATAGCTAAGTTTGAATTCTTCAGGATTGCTGAAGTTACCAGGTAACATCAACATTTGTACATCTGAGCGACTAGTCTGAGAACCGTAACCGACCAAAGCGACGAGTTCTTCAACCGACAAATTGGTATCGACGTGGGACTGAATGACAGAAAGAATCTTAGGCAACCGCGCAATGGTAGAAGGATTTAGCGTTTGTTCAATCACCGCGCGCATCATTGTTTGCTGACGCTGGACCCGACCAATGTCACCATTATCGTCATAGCGAAATCTTAGAAACTGGAGGGCTTGGTCTCCGTCTAGCTTTTGACGTCCAGCTTTTAAATTGATGTACAGATGCTGACTGTCATCCTGATATTTCATATCCTGAGGAACGTTAACCGTGACGCCGCCCAGGGCATCAATCAGTTTTTCTACGCCTTGAACATTAATACGGACGTAGCGATCAATGGCTACACCCCCAAGCAAATCGCTAAGGGACTCTGCTGTGAGTGCCGGTCCCCCATCTAAATTTGCCTCATTGATTTTGGTCAGAACACCATTGACTAATGCGCGTGTATCCCGGGGGACAGACATGACCACTAGTTGCCCTGTACGCGGATTAAAGCGCAGCAGCAGCATGGTGTCGGATAAGCCTTCAAAGGAATTAACCAGGGCATGGTAGCCCAGGTCTTCTGCCCCCTCAACGGCCTCATCTAGATCGGAGGTTAATACTTTGACTCCCAATACCAGAATATTCACCGGTCTGGTTAACCGAGGTAAGCGGAGGCTACTGGATGCCAGAATAGGTTCGTCTTCACTAAAAATAGCTGACTCTTCGGGGGAGAGCTGACTCTGTAATAGCGGTTTGCTATGCATAGAAACAGCGAGCAAAGCTCCTGTCCCAGCTGAAATAGTTGCCACAGTAGCGAGTGACAGTGTGATCCATGCCCATTTTGGGATTCCGAGCCAACCACGGCGCTTTTTGGAGGCTGACACCTGCTTTACTGGCTGCTGAGCGGGTTGCTTTTTACGGTGTGGAATGGACACAGAATGACCTCAAGCCTGGATGGTGGTTTAAGAGTGGAGTAGGGAGCTAAAAATGTAGCCGTTAGTTTACCGACAATTGACCACAGTTGGCCAATTAAATCATGTCCAAATTGCTGCCGGTCGCTATTCCTATGGAAAAACTACAGGTCTGGACATTGATGGAGGTAACTGTAGCAATGACTACAATTGATGAAATATTGCGATCGCTCAGTCGCCTAATTTGTAGCAGCATGTTAGCAATATTTACCCAAAAAGCTACAGCAACCTTACTAAATGCATTTGGCAGATTGCGTCCGCATAACCTTTATCAAACAAAGGCTATGAGCGGTACTACTGTCGTTAACTATTAGGCGTAAAGCTATAGATCTTTTCAAAATGAAACATTAATCGGGCAGACGTCGGCTCAGCTGAGTGACGCCTGGGAGCTTAATAGTCTTTCCTCTAGATAAGCGCAGCATCAGCCATAAATTTGTCACAAAGTAGCCAGTGCCGACAAAACCATTGGCTAGCCAAAATCGTAGAGTCGCTGTCTGAGAAAATTCACTATGGGCACCAGCACTTAGTAAAACCGTCGCCAACAGCCAGCTCATCCCTAAGACAACAGCTAAACGGCTAACCTGTTTTAATTGAGGCTGGAGTTGCTTGCTAGTGCCGTAAAGAGTCCACAGAGAGATCGGCACTCCAAACACAGGGACTAAATTTAAATAGAGACGTAGCCGTAATACGGGACTGAGTGACGAAGGTTTCACGGATTACATTGTTTGATGGTGGGATCAAATCGAGGCTATTGCTTAAAAAATAGGCAATAGGGACAGTAATACACGCTAAAAGCTTAAGTGTTTTAGCGGAAGCATTGTCTTTCTATCACCCAATATTATAATTACGCACTGACACAAGTTGATGGCTGGATAGAATCACAATGAATCCAATTCTTTTGCAAGCTTCAGGTGGACCCTTGGCGGGTATTCTCGAGACTGCCGGGGGCACTATAGCTAACGTGGGCCTCAAGGTGATTGGGGCAATTATTCTCTGGATTGTTGGTCGTTGGCTAATCAAGTTTGCCATTGGCCTTCTTAGTAATAGCCTCAAGAATTCTACGATTGACTCCACATTAATCGTTTACCTCAAGTCTACGCTTGGGGTTTTACTGAACATTGTCTTAATTATCGCTATCTTAGGGTTCTTTGGTATTGATACCACGTCCTTTGCTGCGATTCTAGCAGCAGGTGGTATTGCTATCGGTGCAGCCTGGAGTGGCTTGTTAGCACACTTTGCAGCCGGTGCTTTTCTGGTTGTCTTGCGACCTTTTAAAGTAGGTGACTTTATTACCGCTGGTGGTATTACAGGAACTGTTGAAGAGGTTGGTTTGTTTGTGACCACTATCAATACTCCGGACAATGTGAAAACCTTTGTCGGCAATAACACTATTTTTTCGGACACTATCCAAAACTTCTCGGCTAACCCTTATCGCCGTGTAGAGCTCGTGGCTCAGTTGGATGGTACGGTTGATCCCAATGAAGCGATCGCACTGCTTAAGGGTCGTTTAACTCAGATTCCCAATGTCTCTACTGACCCTGCACCAGATGTAGAGATTTTAGAGTTTACTCCCATGGGCCCTGTGTTAGCTGTGCGCCCCTACTGTAACAATGTTGATTACTGGCAGGTATACTTCGACACTAACAAAGTCATTCGTGAGAGCTTTGGTCAAGCAGGCTTCCCTGCACCCAAACAGCACTTTGCAGTGCATCAAAGTGCGGCTTAGACTTTGGTTTCTCTAGCATCAGATTAAACGCGCAAATATCTTAAGCAAATTTGCGAAACACTTTCTAACACCGTAGGTATGTAAATGCCTGCGGTGTTTTTTATGACGCTTTACTTTATCACGACTGTATCTGTCATTCCTTTTTGGGAAGAGTAGATTAAGCTGCCCAACAACACTCTGTTGAGTAACAAGATCATCAGTAACGTTAGATCGTGTTCCTTGAAGTAAATGAACAGTAGGGAGAAGTTCCACCTTTTCGTTTCACTCCCTAAGTAGTCAAAACGTTATCTGTTTGCCAGTATTATTTTTAGACTAATGAATATGTTAGACCAAGCCTCAACTGCCCAGTTGGCAAAGCTGTTGAGTCAACTGCAAGATGTATCAGTAAATTTTGGTGTTCGGATTGTCACGGCCGGACTGATTTTGATGGCGGGACGCTGGATGGCCAAAACCCTGAAGCGTCTTTTGAAAAAAACAATGGGACGGGCTAATGTGGACCCTACCCTGACATCTTTTGCCTGCAACATAGCCTTTTATG
>JAHQVZ010000060.1 GCA_019634055.1 Leptolyngbyaceae cyanobacterium MAG.088 | reverse complement strand
TGTTTGATTGAGCTGCAAATAATCGCCAAATTCTTCAAATTCAAGACATATACCCTCTGATTTGGGTCAGTTCTATTATTTACTTTTATTAGAGAGTGTATAGATAAACGGTGTTGTCAGATGCAAATGTGTGGCGTCATAGGTTTGCAAAAAGCCCATACTTTGAAGAGAACAATGGGGCTCCAAAGTATGGGCGTATCAACATCTCTATGGCAAATGTACAGTTTGTTCATGTATCACCAGGATGGTGATTGGGTTCCACGTTAGCCCTTAAGTTGCCATATCGAATAACAGAATTTCAGTATCCTCCGTCTGGCCCGTCATCGTTAATGATTCAGGTGCTGTAATGGCTGCACCATCACCTGCACTAAGAACTGTCTCATTTAAATTGAGACCACCACGCACTACTTGTATCCATGCAGTGCGTTTCTCTTGCGATGTGTAGTTAACTTTTTCACTGACTGCCAGTCGAGCGGCATAAAGGTTTATATCTTGATGAATGGTGATGGAGCCATCACGACCATCTTGGGACCCAACAAGACGAAGGTTGCCTTGTTTTTCTTCAGGGCTAAAGTAGGTTTGTTCGTAACCAGGCTCAATGCCCTGATTCTCAGGCAGTACCCAAATCTGAAGAAAGTGTACAGGACTGTCTTTTGAGGCATTGTACTCACTGTGGCTAATGCCAGTGCCCGCAGACATACGCTGCACGTCCCCAGGACGAATAATGGACCCATTACCAATGCTGTCCTGATGCTCTAAGGCTCCATCGACAACGTAGGAAATAATTTCCATGTCGCGGTGGCTGTGGGTAGGAAACCCCTGTCCAGGAGCGACTTTATCTTCATTGATGACCCGTAGACTGGAAAAGCCCATATGGGCTGGATCATAGTAGCTACCAAAAGAAAAGGTGTGCCGACTATCAAGCCAGCCAAAATTTGCATTCCCTCTTTCCAAAGCAGGGCGAATGGTGATCATGGTTGCCTCCCGTTCGTGTGGTGGGATAGATGGATTTGATCATTGGTTTAATTATGGACTGTATTTTATTTGATGACAATAGTTTATTTTGTCGACATATTGTATCTTTTTGGGCGACAATGCATTAATCATCTGATCGTCAAAGAAACAGACAGCATGGACAAGTTCGCTGCTATTAATGCTTTTGTGCAAGTAGTCGAAGCTAATGGTTTCGCTGCCGCTGCTCGGGATATGGGGGTGTCTCGTTCAGCCGTTAATAAGTTGGTGATCGCTTTAGAAACGGAGTTGGGAGTGAGGCTGTTGCAACGCAGCACTCGTCGGGTGACGTCAACGACCATGGGTGAGGCTTTCTATGAACGCTGTTTGAGTATTTTGGCTGATTTAGAAGAAGCTGAGCTAGCCGTTTCCCAGGGACAGGCAGAGCCTGTGGGGCCTTTACGAATAAATGCCCCTATGACCTTTGGCACTATGCATCTGGGGCCTGTGTTGGCAGAGTTTATGGCTCAATATCCTGGAGTGCAAGTGCAACTCACGTTAGAGGATAGGTTTGTCGATCCGCTGGCAGAGGGGTTTGATCTGACGGTGCGAATTGCGAAACCTGATCCGTCACCGCGTCTGGTGGTCCAGGAACTGGCGACATTGCCTCGTTTATTATGTGCCGCGCCCAGTTACTTAGAGCGCTATGGTATTCCCAGAATAGTTCAAGACTTGAGTGGGCATAGTTGTTTAGCCTATGGAGAATTGGCTAACCGACATGGATGGATATTAGAAAAGGATGACGAAGAAATTAATGTCACTATTAGTGGAGCGATGTGTTCCAATAATGGTGAAGTGCTTCGAGATGCAGCTGTTCAAGGGTTAGGAATAGTGTTGCTACCTCGGTTTATTGTGAAAGCAAATCTGGATAATCATACGCTGCAAGAAATTGATCTAGACTATCAGCCTCAACCGTTATCTCTTTGGGTTATGTATCCAATAAATCGACACCTATCGACAAAGGTGAAGTTGTTAACAGCTTTTTTGCAAAAGCGCTTCGGTAAAGTTTGATCCTTTTAGATTGCTGCTCCAGCAAGGCGTTTGCATCCAAATAAGACGCCACCAAAGCTATTTTTTGCGGCAGTGGGCAGTTCGCTCGCTACGCTCGCTGGGCATTACCGAAGCAGCGCGGCGGTATACCCGAAGGGGTATTAGGGTATGACATTGAAAATGTTCTTTACTAAGGAATAGTCTCTTTCCAGACACCACTGCCTATTGCCTATTCCCCTCTGCCCGTCTTTGCCTGGATGTTATTTTTGTGCAGTCCCCCAATGGTTTATTAATTGGGGGACTCATCCATGATCAGGTGATCTCACAGGTGAATATTTTGTGAAGCTTGTTGTGTTGAGATCGCAACCCTTTAAACAAGAAGAGAGTCGCGATCGCAATTTTTTATACACAGCTTCAAGCAAATATCATAACAGTCGAATTTGAATTCACATAATCTTAACTGTGTATGCAAAGCATACTTTAAAGCTGTTTTTTTTATAAAAAATCTTTCTTAACAAACTTGTTCTTTTCCTAATATCAGGCATTAGGTTCATGTAAATTTGATGAGCTAAAACAATCTATAGGCATATACTTATGCCACAGGATATTCAGAGAACAGTTTATGGGTTTTCTTCTTTTGAGGACTCATTTTTCGGCTATGTTTTCGGTATAGCCCTCAATTTGCTTATTTGCATAGTTGGTCGCCTTCATTATTTTTAATGGGGCTTTTTAGTGCTGTTTTTAGAGTATATCTCTTTTTTTTGGTCTCAAGCAGTTAACGCTCTCTTCTTCAATTATGTCAGTGCATTCTACCCTTGATAACAGAATTTCCGGTCTCGAATCTATTGCCTTTGTTGATGGTAATGTAGCTCAGGCAGATGAGCTTTTAGGCGATCTGCAGGTTGACAGAGTTTTTCTGTTGAATGATCAATCCAGTGGTATTGAGCAAATTACCCAAGCTCTTGCCCAATACATGAATCTGGACAGTGTTCATATTCTTTCCCATGGTGATCAGGAAGAACTCCAGCTTGGTAATGCCATCTTGGGTCAGCATAACTTAAGGGGTTATCAAGCCGAGTTATCAAGTTGGCAAAATGCGTTCTCTCAGAATGGTGATCTTCTTTTTTACGGCTGTAATGTGGCTGCTGACGATGACGGGCTGGCCTTTATTGAACAAATTAGTCAGCTTACGCAAGCTGATGTTGCCGCATCTAATGATGTTACTGGTCATGCTGATCTGGGTGGTGATTGGCAGCTAGAAGTGACTACAGGCAATATTGCCGATGTCCTGGCAGTCGAAAGCTATCAGGGCATCTTGCCCACCTACAATGGTAATACCTATCAACTCACCAGCGGAGCTAAAACCTGGGATGAGGCTCAAGCAGAAGCAGAGAGTTTGGGAGGGAATCTGGTAACCATTAATGATGCCGCTGAAGAAGCCTGGTTACGACAAACCTTTAGTAGCGCTGAGCGGTTGTGGATTGGTCTTAATGACAAAGCTAGTGAGGGGCAATTTGAGTGGGTCAGTGGTGAAGCGGTTACCTATCTCAACTGGGCACCGGCTGAGCCCAATGACTACAACGGTAATGAAGATATGGCGGCCCTGAACTGGAATAGTCAAGGTCAGTGGAATGATTGGTTTCCTACCACTCAAGTCAGAGGCATTATTGAAATTGAGGGGGCAGATCCAGAGCCGCCGCCGGGCAATGGCGACGGTCTCAAGGGCGACTATTTTGACAATCAAGACTTTACTGATCTGCAGCTAACACGTACCGATGCCACTGTAGATTTTAATTGGGGTGGCGGGGCACCTGATCCAACTATTGGTGTAGATACCTTCTCTGTTCGTTGGACTGGTCAGATTGAGCCGCTTTATTCAGAGACCTATACCTTCCAAACTACGACCGATGATGGGGTGCGCCTGTGGGTGAATGGTCAACTAATTATCGACCAATTTGTTGATCAGGCTCCGACTAGTTATACCGGAGACATTACCCTGGAGGCGGGACAGAAGTACGATATTCGCCTTGATTATTATGAGAATGGTGGCGGGGCCGTTGCTGAGCTGCATTGGTCTAGCGATAGTCAAGCATTTGAGATCATTCCCCAGTCTCAACTGTTTAGTGACGATGGTTCAACGCCATCAGAGCCTTCTATCTTTGCCCTGCAAGATAGTAATACCATCTTGGTGAATGAAGCAGCTGGTACGGCAACCGTAACTGTTGTACGGACGGGGGGCATTGAGGAACAAGCCACTGTAGAATACACCCTGAATGAAGTGGGTGAAGAGTCTGCTACCGTTGATGTTGACTTTACCAGCCCCACCTTCGATGGGCGGCCCAATACTGGACAGCTTGTTTTTGCACCTGGAGTTGCTGAGGTAGCATTTGACATCCCTATCGTCGATGATGCCCTGGTTGAAGGCGATGAGACTTTTTCTGTTGGGCTTCAAAACCCCAACGGCGGTACTCTGGGGGCACCACGGACACAGTTAGTTACGATTTTAGATGATGATACTGCTCCAACAATCTCCCTCGGGCAGGCTACGCTGAATGTGGCAGAATCTAGCGGGACCGCAACGATTACGGTGCAGCGTAGTGGCAATACGGATGTGACCGCATCTGCCACCTATACTATTGACGATGGTACGGCGACCTTTGGGCAAGATTACGATGGCACCAGGTCTGGCATTATCAATTTTGCGGTTGGTCAAACTTCTCAGACCATTGATGTCTCCATTGTAGATGATGCCTCTGTAGAGGCGAATGAGACATTTACGATTACCTTAGATAGTGCGACCAATGCCAATTTAGGTAACCAGGTAACAACGACGGTTTCTATTCTTGACAACGATCTGGAGCTGGGTGACTTGACCCGTACAACTGCGGTGGCAGGATTAATAGAACCCACCACCCTGGATTGGACACATGATGGGCGCTATATGTTGGTGGCTGAAAAGCGTGGTGTTGTTAAGGTCGTTGACAATGGTGTGCTGAGTTCTACGCCTCTGATTGACATTTCAGATCAGGTTAATGGCACGCGCGATCGCGGTTTATTAGGCCTAGCCATTCACCCTGAATTTTCCAGTAATCCTTATGTATATATGCTTTACACCTATGACCCACCGGAGACAGTGGGTGGAACCGGGCTGGGTGGACCTGATGGGAATGGGAATCGACCATCGCGCCTGGTGCGGGTCACCGTTGATCCAAATACAATGGTGGCGGACCCCAACAGTTTAGTGGTGTTAGCTGGCACCAACAGTACCTGGGAATATACCAGCAGCCCCACTGGCAATAGTACAGGCGATACGTCGATTGCGCCCTCGGGTATTGTGAATGGCACAACCATTACTGCACCAACCAGTGAAATAGAGGTCGGTACTCAAGACAATGACCCCGATCAGCCTGGAATTCAAAACCAAAATATTCGAGACTATCTGGCTACGGATAGTGAATCCCACTCCATTGGCGATTTGGAATTTGGTGCCGATGGTTATCTCTATCTGACCAATGGTGACGGCACGTCCTACAACTTTGTAGATCCTCGTACGGTGCGGGTTCAGGATATCAATAACCTATCGGGCAAGTTGTTACGCATTGATCCGATTACGGGGGAAGGGGTGGCTGCCAACCCGTTTTATAACGGTGATGGGGACAGTAACCAGTCTAAAGTCTTTTACTCTGGCCTGCGTAACCCGTTCCGCTTTGCGTTTGATCCGGTAACTGATTTACCCGTTATCGGGGATGTAGGTTGGACTAGTTGGGAAGAAATCAATACGGGTCCGGCTGGCTCAAACTTTGGCTGGCCTTACATAGAAGGCCCTGATCCTACGGGCGGGTATCAGGATCTGGCCCAAGCGATCGCATTTTATGATAACGGCAATCGTAACAATCCCGGTGATACGGCGGCTGTAGTCCCCCTTCTCCCTCGTAGCCATGGGGCTCCTGACAATGCCAATGCCATTGTGGTGGGTGACTTTTATAACAGCAATACCCTCATGTTTGGGGATGTTAACAATGGCACCCTATATGCGGCTACTCTCGATGACAATCGCCAGGTAACCAATGTCCAGGTGTTTGATTCGGGCATCCCCTATGTTGTGGATATGAAAATGGGGCCAGATGGCATCCTCTATGGCGTGGATCTGTTTTTTGGTAACATTTTGAGCTGGGAGCCGGGTGATACTCCGCCGTCAGTGCCGAATCTAACTGCATCCTTTGATAACTTTGCCAATACCTCTGCTCTAAATCTGAATGGCAGTGCAGCCAGTACCAATGGCAGCCTACGCCTGACGTCAGCAACAAACTCTCAGGCAGGGAGTGCCTTTCTTGAGGAAACCTTACAGGTAACTGACGCTACTAGCTTCTCTACCCAGTTCCAGTTTGAAATTACTGGTGGACAGGGCACCAATGGAGCCGATGGCTTGGCCTTTGTTTTACATAATAACGATGGGGGTGCAGATTTTGTCGGTGCTGGCGGTAGCGGTGTTGGCTATGGTGGTATTGACAACAGTATTGCCATTGAGTTTGATACTTATCAAGGCGCTGGTGATCCGAATAACAATCACATTTCACTGTTGCAAGATGGCAATACCAGCAGTGCGTTATTCAATGCCAATACCAGCCTCGATTTGAATAGTGGCGATATCTTAACGGCCTGGATTGATTATGATGGGGCAACCGATGCATTGTCGGTTTATCTATCGAATAACGGTGTTAAACCTGTCTCAGCCCTGGTGTCCTACAACATTGATTTAGATGACATCCTGGGAGCCGAAGCCTATGTGGGCTTCAGCGCAGGTACAGGTGGCTTAGTTAATAACCACGATATTCTCAACTGGTCTTTTGAGAGTAATAACTAAATAACGACTTGTTGGCAGGGGTATCCCTAGTCCTTAGGAACAACTAACGCGATC
>JAHQVZ010000059.1 GCA_019634055.1 Leptolyngbyaceae cyanobacterium MAG.088 | reverse complement strand
CCCATGGACCAGTTGGGATGCTTGATGGCATCAGCAACGGTTACATCCTTAAGTTTCTCCACTGGCCAATCGCGGAACGCACCGCCGGATGCCGTCAGAATGATGCGACGTAGCCCCCCCTCAGGCAGCCCCTGCATACATTGGAAAATGGCAGAATGCTCAGAGTCGGCAGGCAGTAGCTTGACCCCATGCTTTTCAATCAGAGGAAGCACCACCGGCCCCCCGGCAATCAGAGTTTCTTTATTGGCCAGGGCAATGTCTTTGCCTGCTTCAATGGCCGCAATGGTAGGCAATAGTCCAGCACAGCCAACAATGCCAGTGACAACGACTTCTGCATCACCGTAACGGGCTACTTCAACAATGGCCTCTGGTCCAGCCAAAATCTGTGGTTGCGGATCTACGTCAGCCAGGGCGGCTTTGAGCTCAACCAGCTTACTTGGGTCATTGATGGCAACAACCTCTGGTTTGAACTGGCGGACCTGCTCGGCTAAAAGCGTAACGTTGCGGCCTGCCGCGATACCCACCAGTCGAAATTTATCAGGATGATGCTCAATGATGTCAAGAGTTTGGGTGCCGATGGAGCCAGTTGAACCAAGCAGAGTGATAGCCTTCACGGGAATTGCCTATTGCGAAAGGTTTACAGCTGGCTGGGAACACCCCTAGCCTGCCCTATTCCAACTATAGATTCTTAACGTCTTTTCACAAAATGATACGGGCCAGCGGAGATTGGGCTTCGACCAGCTCAGCCTATGGTGAGTAGTGAGGGGTGAGGGGTGTTTGAGATCTAGCAAGATTCATAATTCACGATTCACCCCTCACCTGTCCTAGCCCGCTTTTAAAGATTCAGACCATAATTGATATAAGGAGACTGCTAGCCGCCCTACCCTATGGAAGCTTTTTCACCGATTCCCCCTGAGTGGGTTGATTCTGCCACTCATGCGCTCAAGTTTTGCTGTCCACGTTGTGGTGAGCCTCCCAGTGTTGCCACGGCTGTGTGGATCAACCGTCGGGCTCCGGTCTACACCCATAATCACAAACGTAAATGGCAAGAGTTTTACCAATGTGAATGTGAGACGGTTTGGTGGGCTTGGAGTAGTGATCGACCGCCTAATCCCTGGCAGACAAATGATTCGCCAGACATGCCACCACCTAATTTGGATCCATTGACAGGTTTAGAAGATAGTTGGGGGAGTTTTGAGCCTTAGCTGATGTCCATTATTGTTTTTGGCAGTCTCAATATGGACCTGGTGGCTCAGGTGCCTTGTTTGCCACAGCCTGGAGAAACATTATTGGGAACGGACTTTATCACAGTGCCTGGTGGCAAAGGTGCCAATCAGGCGGTGGCGGCGGCTCGTTTAGGGGCATCTACTACGATGGTGGGGCGAGTTGGAGACGATGGCTTTGGCTCGTTGTTGTGCCATAGCCTGACAGCATCCGGTGTGGTCACTGATGCTGTTCTAACGAGTCCAGGGCCTTCGGGGGTGGCGCTGATCAATGTGGATGAGCTGGGTGAAAATCAGATTGTGGTAGTGCCTGGTGCTAATGGGAAAGTAGATATAACGGATGTTGACCGCTTACCCTTGCCTGATGGCTCCGATGGAAAGACCTCAATTTTGCTGATGCAGTTTGAGATTGCGCTCACTGTCGTACAGGCGGCAGCAAAACGGGCTAAAGACCATTGTGTCATTGTGGATCCGGCTCCGGTGCAGCCGCATTTGCCAGCGGATTTTTACGGGTTAGTGGATATTTTGACTCCCAATCAAACGGAAGCTTCCCAGCTGTCAGGGGTGAAGGTTAGTAGTGTCGCTACAGCGATGGAGGCGGCTCAAGTATTGCGCCAGAGGGGGGCATCGACGGTGATTGTGAAACTTGGACGCCAGGGGGCTGTCGTGGCCTCGCAGTCAGAAGTGTTTCATCGGCCAGCCTTCCAGGTGGATGCGGTGGATACGGTGGCTGCGGGGGATGCATTTAATGGGGGCCTAGCGGTCGCTCTGGCAGAAGAAAAATCATTGCGAGACGCTGTGGAATGGGCCAGTGCTGTCGCTGCATTGTCGGTGATGAAAGCTGGCGCTCAGCCGTCGATGCCCACTCGTACGCAAGTAGAGCATTTTTTACTGAGTTGATCGTTTAGATTCCACAACGGCTATAGTCCTGATGCTCTAGACTGAATGAGTACTGCATCAAGCTCAAAAATTTGGTTAAAGCATTGAGTCGTTAGTGGTATGGCAACTTAGTTGTTTGTTACTAAACGCCCCTGTGAATCCATATATTTGGCGCAGACGTAGTACTAGATAGCGGCGTCGCTGCTTATTTGGCAGCATTAGCAGCAAGATTGTCATTCAGCTTCCCTGCGCTTCAATGCCCTCAACTCAACCAGATGTCATTTTTTTGGTGCTCGACACTCAGCGTGTGGATCGCCTGTCGTGTTATGGCTACGCAAAGCCGACTTCGCCCAACATCGATGCGTTTGCGGCAGGGGCAACGCGATTTAAGGTTGCGATCGCACCCGGTCAATGGACCATTCCCTCCCACGCTTCGATGTTTACCGGGCTGTATCCCTCCCAGCATCAAATGCAGCAGTCCTATTCCGTCATGCCGCCCCACCTCAAAACCCTGGCAGAGCGGCTACAAGACGGAGGCTACTATACCGCTGCATTTTGCAATAACCCCCTGGTGGGTGTGATCAACAATGGCTTACGGCGTGGTTTCTACAGTTTCCTCAACTACAGCGGCCTACTAAGCTCCAAGCCTAATCAAGCAGGTATTCCTTCGAGCTTTTTAGACAAATATCGCCAGGTCTTCAAACGAATTTTGGCTAAAGCGCTGAATAAAGTACAAGATGCCTTTGCCCGATCCGACTGGTTACTATCCCTTTCGTTTACCCCGTTGATGGTACCCCTGTGGCAAACGGCCCTTAGCTTTAAGGGAAATACACGTAAATCTTTGGATGATGCCGCCAAACTGTTAATTGAGCGAAAAAATGTTCAGTCCGATCAGCCCGTTTTCACCTTCATTAACCTCATGGGCACCCACATGCCCTATCATCCCCCCCGTGAGTACATTGAAAAATTCGCTCCCAATGTTCTAAAAGATCGAGATGCCCAAACCTATCTCCGCCGCTTCAATAGCGATGTTTACGGCTGGCTAGCCCCTTTGGTTGGCTCCTTGGGCAATCAAAAAAAAGACACCCTGGATGGCATGTACGATGCCGAAGTCGCCGCCCAGGATGCCCAGGTGGGCTATTTTCTTGAACAATTACAACAATCTGGTCGTTTAGACAATACCTACGTTGTTATCTGTGCTGACCATGGTGAACACCTGGGCGAAAAACAACTCATTGGCCATAGCCTTTCTATTTATAACGAACTCGTACAGGTCCCTCTGATTATCCATGATCCAACTGATACCATTGAGCGGCGTACCCTCCGAGATGATGTTGTTTCCACCCGCTGTTTATTTCATACGATTCTCTCAGTGGTTGGTTTAGCAATACCAGAAGAATCAGAGCTGAGTTTAGAACATCCCACCAATGAGACTATCAACGAAATTGAACCCGATCGCTATGTATATGCAGAGGCCGTCCCTCCACAAAATGTCCTCAACCTGATTCAAAAACGACAGCCCGAATTGATTTCGCAACACGCATGTGACCAAACACGACGGGCCGTATGGGTCGGTCATCACAAATTGATTGAAACCGACGAAAACCCACCACAACTCTATGATGTACAAGATGATCCAGGAGAGAATCTTGACCTCAGTGAGATTTTTCCTGAAATGGTGGAATCATTACAAGAGTCTTTGTCAGCCTTTAGTCATGATGCCGACGAGCATCAGGCTCTCTATTCCCAGGCCCGTGCTAGTGGTTTTGACGATCCAGAAGTTCGTCGTCGCCTGAGAGACCTTGGATATTTAGAAGAGTAGACTTACGCAGTATCACACCAATATGTATCCTCCCGTAGACCCCACAATCGTAGAAATTGGCCCCTTTGCTTTGCGCTGGTATGGCCTACTTATGGCCACTGCTGTTATTGTCGGTGCCTGGTTTGCTACTAAAGAAATTGAGCGTCGTGGTAAGGATCCCGAAGACTTTTGGGACATGCTGATTTGGGTGCTAATTCCCGCCTTTATTGGTGCCCGTCTATATTATGTGTTTGTCCAGTCTAGTAATCGAGAGTTTTACTTACAAAACCCAGGTCAGATTTTACAAATTTGGGGTGGTGGTATTCATATTTTTGGTGCGTTTATCTTCGGGAGTATCGCCCTTTGGCTTTTTACTAAACTACGAAAGCTACCCACACTGATGTATCTCGATGCAGCTGCTATAGGGCTACCAATCGCCCAGGCGATCGGTAGATGGGGCAATTTTATTAATCAAGAACTATATGGTCCGCCCACGAACTGGCCTTTTGGGCTACGCATCGATTCACAGCATCGTTTAGCTCCCTACAATGATTTAACCGTTTATCCTGACACTACTCGGTTCCATGCACTCTTTCTCTATGAATCTGTATGGAATTTTCTAGGTTTTTTAGTGCTGTATTGGGTGTCTAAAAAAATTGGACGACGCTTGAGACCGGGTGATTTATCGTTGATGTACCTGGTTTGGTATCCCTTTGGTCGCTTTTTTATCGAGTTTTTAAGAACCGATTCTTGGTTCTTTCCTGGCACTCCGTTTAATGTGGTTCATATTTTGTCATTGGTGGCGATTGTGGTTGCTGTGGCAACCTTGGTATTGCGGCGACGGTTTGGCGCACCAGTGACAAATTATTGAAGTTGGATGTTGGAAAATAGTCGGGTTGGTTGAGTTACTCTTCGATCAGGCAAAACCTTTGCCTGCTAAACCTAACCTCTGTGCTAGGTTGCCGATCATGTCTGCCGTTGTTCCCTCTGTTTCCCTTGGTCCTTATGGCTCCTTCTCCACGTTTGATTATTATTGGCCTTGATTGCATGGAGCCTTCTCTTGTTTTTGAGCAGTGGCGTAGCGATTTGCCAAATCTATCTCGGCTGATGTCTCAAGGAAGCTATGGCCGTTTGGAGAGTTCGATTCCTGCTATTACGGTTCCAGCCTGGAGCTGTATGATGACCGGGCGAGATCCCGGAGAGTTAGGCATCTATGGCTTTCGTAATCGAGCAACGCGAGCTTATCAAGATATGACCATTGCCGATGGTCGAGCAGTCAGGTTTCCACGTTTATGGGATTACTTGGGTAAAGCCGATTGGAAAGTGGCAGCACTAAGCGTACCGGGCACATCACCGCCCTATAAAGTCAATGGTTCCATGGTGTCATGTTTTCTGACGCCAAGCCCTCAGGTAACGTTTACCCATCCACCGGAGTTAGGAGACCAGATTCGGGGCTGGATGCCTGATTTTATGATGGATGTGCCTGAGTTTCGTTCAGAAGACAAGGCGGAGATTCTGGCGAATATTCATAAGCTTTGTGATCAGCGGTTTACCCTGGCGGAAAAGCTAATTGTGCAGGACCAGCCGGACTTTTTGATGTTGGTAGACATGGGGGTAGATCGCATTCATCATGCCTTTTGGAAACCCATGGACCCGCGCCATCCGGACTACGTGCCGGATATGCCCTTTGCCACGGCGATCCATGATTATTACTGCCATGTGGATAAGCGGGTGGGGCAGCTGTTGGCCCAGTGCGATGACGACACAGCTGTCTTGGTGGTTTCAGACCATGGGGCACAGCCGCTGATGGGCGGCATCTGTATCAATGAGTGGTTGATGGAGAAGGGGTATCTCACTTTAAAAGAAAAACCCAATGAACCGATGGCCCTAGATAAGGTGGAGGTAGATTGGGAGAAGACCCAAGTTTGGGGTGCGGGTGGCTACTACGCGAGAATCTTTTTGAATGTTCAGGGAAGAGAGCCCCAAGGCGTTATTCCCCTAAGAGAGTTTAAGGCGTTTCGGGAGCAGCTGATTGCAGAGCTAGAGGCGATTACATTCCCCGATGGTTCTGCCATGGCGGTAAAAGCCTATATCCCCCAAGAGACTTATCAGAAAGTACGGGGAATGGCTCCGGATTTGCTCGTGTATTTTGACTGGCTAGCGTGGCGTTCGGTAGGCAGTGTGGGGACTGGAGAGCTGTATGCTAAAGGCAATGATACCGGACCTGATGATGCGAACCATGCCCAGTATGGGTTGATGATTTTCCATGATCCAAAAGCGCCCAAAGGGGGACAGGTCTTAGAAAATGCTCAGCTATATGACATTTTGCCGACTATGTTAGATCGCTATGATGTCGATGGCCCTAGTGATCTACGTGGTAAAGTCTTGGCCGTGTAAGTAAGAATCGATCACCCTAATTATCGTTATATGTGGATCGGGAGATCCTTAAATGGATAAAAGTGTCTGACGTTAAGATGATAATCAAAATACGTCCTTACCAATCTGCGGATTGGTCACGACTCTGTGAAATCCATGATGCATCACGTCTGGATGAACTCAGCTTCAGTGTAGGCACAGATGCTTTTTTGACCCTTGAGCAGACTGCTAACAATGAGGGACTTTTTGATAACAAGCTTTTTGTTGCAGAAGTCGACAATGTTGTGCAAGGGTTTGTTGCTTATGGCGACGAAGAACTCACCTGGCTTTACGTTGACCCCAAATTTTACAGAAGAGGGGTGGGCCGTGCATTAGTGCAGCATGCTGTTGCAAACTCAGAACCCACCATGCAAATTGAATTGCTTGAGGGGAACACTCCAGCCCTGGAACTCTACCTATCTGAAGGATTTAAGGTGATAGAGCGTGTAGAAGGTCGGCTTGAAGGGAATGAGGAATTTGCTGCAGTCGGTTTTGTTTTGAGACGTGAAGAGGCTTAGGAATGGCGATTAAATAAATTCCAATTTAGCCGGACTAACTCCGAGGGAGACGCTGCAAGTTGGGTTTACCTATGCCCATAGGGCTATACGACTCCGCTCAGTCCTCTATAGCTAGCTGTGAAAACTATGGATTTAATTGATTTCTCGGGGCTTAAGAGTTAGCTGTCATCACTTATAGTTAACCCGAATAGCATGAGTAAGTAGGTTATCCAAATTAGGCTTCAGACTCCGAGGCCCCCTTCCGTCCCCCAATACTGGGGGAGACTAGACTCAAAGCCCCCAGTATATAGCCCAAGGGGCATTCAAGAAAGGGGGTTT
>JAHQVZ010000058.1 GCA_019634055.1 Leptolyngbyaceae cyanobacterium MAG.088 | reverse complement strand
TCATAACGTTAGACAACGGTTAAAAGATTTCTATCAGGAGTTTGACCTCCTCGATTATGCCCCCAAGCCCCCAATGTTGGGGGCTTGGAGTCTAGTCTCCCCCAGGATATAGCCCAAGGGGAATTCAAGAAAGGGAAAAGGGGGCCTCGGAGTCTGAAGCCTAAGTTGGATAACCTAATTACTTATATAAAAAATAAATTAGTTAGTGATGTTATTCAGAACATTTGCCTGATAAGCAATTGTTATCTTTCAAATTAGAAGTTGCAAAAACTTGATCTCTTAATTACCGCTTATTACCTGGAAGAATCTTCTGAACTATTCTGCCATAGGCGTTCTAGCTGTCTTATTGTATGACTTTTGTGAGACTCATTATTTTTGATCCAAACATAAAAATCAGTAGCTGTTTCTGCTTCCCCAAAGTCAGGGGTTAAGGGCTCTGAGGGCTCTGAGGGCTCAGATAACTCTGATGGGGAAGATACTACGGTATCTGCCGTAATTAGATCTACCATGTCTGCCTCAATGTACTGCAAATCGGCTGGACAATACATCATTGGATAAGCAGTAGCTATCGTAAATTTAGGAGAAAATTTAGAACTCATCGTTGTTTAACGTATTTAAGTGATGCAACAAACCTACTGTTGCAGTCTTCTTTGACAGAAACAATCCGGAAAAGTTCATATTTATTCAGTTTTCATCAACAGTTTATTTACTTTAAATTTCGTCGATAACAAATTTAAGTTCTTAAATAAATTAGTACTCTGTTTAGGGAAACTGATTTTCAAAAAATCATAACTATAGAGAACTCAACAGAAAAGCTATATATCTTTCTGGGCAATCGTTTCAGGATTTTAAATGTGGCAATGCTGACAGGATCTATAGATTAGGACGTAGCCTTATCAAGGCATCTTTAGGTAAATACTCGGTGTTGTTTTTATGGCACTTACCCTATGCCCAAAAAATTAGAAATGGTTATACCTCAGTGGTAATAAAACCAGTTTTCTTTAGCCTGCTAATAAATAAACTGTTAGGACGCGTTTACTTATGAACGATATAAGTAGGTGAACTCAATTGTTTGTAAGTACAACCAAGCTATCAAACCGCTTGGTCTTGCCCCCAAGCCCCCAATTCTGGGGGTTCTGAGTCTGGCCTCCCCCAGACTATAAGCCCAAGGGGCATGCAAGAAAGAGAAGAGGGGGCCTCGATATCTGAGAACTAATGAGTATCACCTACTTATTTAGCAGTGACCGTTGTCTTCGATCTCTATGATGCTTATCACGTTGTTACCGTGGGTTAAATCAACATAGTGAATGATGCATTTCGCAGTGATCGCTGTCGTCAATGCCTATGATGTCTGTCACCTATCGCAAAATTTAGCGTTGACAGGCCACTACGAAGGTATTGACAAGCCAAAATCAGTATGCTCCAACTTACGTGCAATCGTAAGTAGACTATTGGCTGATTTTTTTCTCTTAAGTGGCAAATGGTCTGCTCTTATTCCCTGCAAGGGGCATAAATAAGGAGTCACTATGTTGACCCCTTATAAGACAGAACCTCTATGGGTGTATCAACATTTCTAGCCTTAAGGGATTTGTCAGTTCTTGTGGGCAATGCCATGTATGTAATGCCCGACGAATTTGCTCAATTACATCGGCATTTTGAGTATCTGAAGCATCCTCATCTAGCATGATGCGTGTTACTCGTCCTGCCTGAATCATCAGCTTAAAGGCTAGTTTTCCAGATTGAGGATTAACTAATTGGAGACTTTGAAGATGTTGTTTAAGCTGATGGAGTAACTCATGGTTGAGACCTTCTGCTTGAAGAATATCGATTTGTTGATGTGGTTTTGACGGTTGTATGTTTGCTTTGGCCGATGAGCTAAAGACGGCTGGTGCAGGAGAAGCAACCTCAGCAATATCGTCATCATCGGCGATAAATGATGAACTTGGGGATATATCAAACGACTCTATTGCCTCCTCAAACGTGTCTGCCGATCCTGTTGGCATTTGCGCCAGGGTCTCTCCTTCTACAAGTTTATCTGCCTCTTTTCGCTTAAACAGTCGTCCCAATTTTGGTGCGGCTGCTCGTTTTGCTGTGGGTTTTGCCATCCGCGACCTGATCGGCTTTAGTGGACTGACCGCAGCTCCAAATACACCTGCATGGCTAACACCTTCTGGCATTAAGACTGGTACATTTACAGAGACTGTTTCTTCTGGCTGTTCAACGCGAACGTCATCGCTAACAGCAACAAATGCGGTGTATTGAGACAACAACTGATAAGCCAGGGCTGTTTCGGTGACTGCATCTACACCACGGGTAGTTTCACCGCTAACCATTTGATTCATCAGGTCTTTAATGCGTGCTCGTCCCCAAAGCTGGGCAATAGCTGGATTTCCCGATGGTTCAAAGGTCAGGTTAAAGGCTTGTTCAAAGGATTTGCCGCCCGCCTCTATCCCCCTAATGTGGAGAGTGCCTGATTGTTTATCAAGCTTACGGCCAAACAGAACCAGGGGTTGCTCTGCAAACAAATCAGGAATTGCCATGGGGTAAAAACTAGGTATTTCTCCCGGACCTTCCCAATGGAGAGAGAGGGTGCCTAAAACCGGATTGTTAATCTGGTTAAAGAATTTATCGACTACCTGGTCAATGGTTTGATCATGGCGTACCACATGACTAATGCCCCGCCCTAGTTCAGCAACTCGATTTAGCAGAAAACGATTGACTGAGCTACCGGCCCCAAAACTATGGAGCCGGGTTGATGGGCTCAAGGAGCGTTGCACCTCAGCAAAAATTTGGGTCTCATTACCAATGTAGCCATCGGTCAACAACACAATATTGCGAATACGCTCGGTATCTAACTGGGGTAAATTTAGTACCGTCTTAAAGCCACGCAGCATCTCGGTGCCACCCCCTGCCTGCAATCTATTGATATAGGCCAGGGCCTGTTTACGATGGCGGGACGTATTTTCTAAGGAGACTTTGGCTAACTGCTGGGTAGTATTGGCAAAGTTGACAATATTAAAGGTGTCTTGGGGATGGAGGCCTTCTATAAATCGGCGCATTAATGCCTGACACTGGGCCAGGGGTGCCCCCGACTGGGACCCGGAGGTGTCGATTAAAAACACCATATCTTTGGGAATGTAGGCGTTGGTGTCATAGCTAATGGCAGGAACCATGTAGACCGCGAAGTGCCCTCCGCGCTCGTCGGTCTGAGTTAATAGGGCGGTTTGGGTGGCGTCACCGGCCACTTGATAGCGCAAAATTAGATCTTTATTGGGGATAGTGTCCCCAGGGGCCAGGGTAATGCGAGTAATAGTGTCTTGGTTATCGACCCCAATTTGATGGGATAGACACTGTAGCTTTGTGCGGTCAAGGCATTGCCCTGCTCCTGTTTCAAGCTGCACAGTGACTTGAATATCGTGCCCTGAGCGCATGCCTGGGGGCAAAATTGGGCCATTTAAGCGGCTGGCATCGGGGACTAAATCGGTGTTTTGGTTTAGGGTCATGGGTGCGGTTGCAGACCCATGGGCTGTGTCTGACTCATCGATAGGGTTACCAGGAATGTAGCGTGGCCCCACTACCATGGGAAAGACAAATTCGTAGGCCCCTTGTTTGTAGGGAAGCAGATCGCTATAGGTGATAATCACTTCGATCTGCTCTCCTGGTCGAATATTGGCCAGGGACTGGGTGAAGATATTGGCCCGTTCTTGCTCTAATAGCCCGGCGGTTTGCCCCGCTTGCTTGGCTCGTTCGTAGATGGCCTGGGCGTCTTCGCGTTTTTCGATGCGGCCTTTGATGGTGCGATCGCCCAACCGTATGGTCATGGTATCTACGGCAGCTTCATCGGGTAAGGGGAAAACATCGGTGGCGTCTAGAGCTGTCTCAAAAGGGTTTTCAAAGGTGTGGGTTACCTCTACCCGAGACAGGTTGCCGCTAACGTTGGCCTTAACCTCAGTATGCTTGAGGGGAAATGCCAGGGTTTGGTCCTGTACGTACAGACCAGTGGTTGCGGGAAGTACGGTTTGTATCATGGGGTGAGACCTCCAGGGGGTGAACTGATTCAAGCTTAGGCGGGCTAATGGGTAAAACTTGCTCAGTTTTGGACTCAGTAAATTGATTCAGATAAGGTGAGCCCATGTACCGGGTAGTGAGCAATTGATCATTGAAGCATGATTAATAATGTCTTGTGGTCCCTGGGGAGTGGGCATGAGGTATCTGTAAAAGGTTCACTGCCTATGGGGAATCGCTCAGGTGTCATAAGAATAGAATAGGAGCATCCCTGATGGGTGACCATTGGGTGTGTTGGTGCCCAGGCGATAGGTTAGGTAAGGTCATATGGGGCAATCTGTAAGGGCGTCGGAAAAGGGGCTTGCGATCGCAAACCAGGCTCGTCAACGGCGTGGTTGGACCAAAACAAGCACGGCCCGCTGGTGGCAAGATGCCCACACTTCCAGGGCCACCCTGCGACGGTTTTGGCGCGGTGAGCGTATCCAGCAAGATGCGTTTATGGCCATTTGCCATACCGTTGGCATCGACGACTGGCAAACTATTGCTGAATTATCTGCTGAGGTTGTGGATGAGCCATTAGCGCCATCTGTTCAGGTTGATTGGGGCGATGCACCGGATATTGATCAGTTTTATGGTCGTGAACAAGAGCTGCAACAGCTACAGACATGGATACTGACAGATGCGGCCAAGGTGGTCAACATCAACGGATTAGGGGGCAATGGTAAGACAGCTCTGGTGTTGGCCTTAGCTGAACAACTACAGCTAAAATTTACCGGGGTGATCTGGCGTTCAGTGGCTATGCCATCGTCCCTGGAGCAATTATTGACGGACCTACTCGATACTCCTGTAGAAACGACCGATCAGGCTATAAAACAACTGCTAACAAAGCTGCAGGGTCGATGGTTGATTATTTTAGACGATATTGATGCAGCCCCCCCTGAACCGTATTTAGATTTTCTCTACCGGATTTCTCGATCCCGTCATCAGAGTTGTCTATTGCTCATCAGTCGTCAGCCATTACCGACGCAATTTCAAACCTTAAATCGAACCCAACAGTTATCACTCTCTGGTTTATCTGCTGATGCTGCCGCTAAGTTCTTACAAGCTTGTGGCTGTAGCGGGCAACTCTATCAGCTTAAAACCCTGGCCCGAATCTATAGCTATAGCCCCCTGGCCCTAAAACTGGTGGCCTCTACTATTAAAACTGTGTTTGCAGGGCAGATTGCTCCTTTTTTAGACCAAGAAACCGTTATTCTGCCAGATCCGATTCGTACACTTTTCAAACAACAGTTTGAGGCCCTTGACCCATGCGAAAAAAGACTGATCTTTTGGTTGGCTATTTGGCAAGAACCAATTGCCTTGTGCCGATTACAGACTCACCTGCTAAATTCTGACCCGGCTCAGGTAATGGCGGCTCTTGCTAACTTGGTACAGAGCTCTTTAGTGACTCGACATTTTCTCTCAGACGAACCATCGTTTAGCCTTCAGCCCATGGTGATGACCTTTGTCATTGATGAATTGATTCAAGCGATTATGCAAGAACTGATGCAGGCTAAAGAACAACAAACAATTCAGCCTTTTCAACTCTTGAGAACCCACTGTCTGATTCGCCCTGGCACAGATGATATTCTTGGCGATCGTATTCTAACGGCTTTGCAAGAAGCCTATCAGAAACAGATTTCTCAGCTGCTGCCAACTGCTATAGATAGTTTTATCCAACAGGCAAAGAAAGAGTCTCTTAGCACCATAGGATACCTGACATTTAATTTGACAATTCTTAGCAACATAGTAGCTGAGGGTTAAATCATACCAAATCCGAATTCAGTAACCCCGATTGAAAATGGGCAATCCTTTAGGGGCACTCCCTTGTGGATGCCCTGCGATATTGGACGCTTTGCCCGGTGGTATTTATAGCAAACTGCTGGATGCATTCAGCAGTTTGCTGCGCACATAGCTGTTGTCAGCTAAAGCTTCCAGGGATCATCTATGCATTGAACTATGTGCGCCAAGCTATAAATACTAAAAATCCCCCATACACAACATTGTGCATGGGGGATAAACCTTAAGACTTACTCAGCCTTAAGCGTAAACCTAAGTGGCTTAATCAAGCTAAACCACTTAGGTTGATTAAGCCACTTGCTTCTGACGCTTAGCCATAGTAGCAGCACCAACTAAAGCCATTAGACCCAAGAGGGTAGCAGGCTCGGGAACTGGCTCAGGATCAGAAACTGAAACTGTTCCAGCAGCCTCTAAATCACCAAAGGTGACAGCACTGGTAAGGGCGTTATCGCCAGTGAAGTCCTCAACAATCAAGAACTCTAAATCAACCGCATAATCATCAGAGAAGAACAAACCCTGGTCAAGACCAACACCAGGTTCGTTGGGAGTGCCATCAACATAGAAAGTAGGATCAAAATCGAAATCACCACCTTCATCAGAAGAAATAGTGAATGCGTCTACTTCACTATTGCCACTCCAGGTCCACGACCAGTCCTCAAACTCGTCACCGGATACCATACCGTCTGCAGCATCTGCTTCATCAGCAACAAAAAAGCCACTAATGGAAGCATCTTCAGCAAAAAAGCCAGTGTAATCAACATTCCACTGAAACAAGGCTGCTTGAGCGGGAGCTGCAAATGCAGTAACACCCAAGGCAGCAGCAGTGGCAAGAACAATCTGTTTCATATGCTATCTATTGTTAACAAACTAGATGCTACCGATTTGTAAACTACGTTCAAGATGAAACCTCAGGTCTCACCTGCAGAAAACTACAGTCCTGAACGAAAACAATGTTTAACCAAATCAGTAACAGAAAATCAAAAACAATGGACTAAACTGCGTCAAATTCCCCCCATGGGCACCTGCCCTAATTGAAGTCAGGGCAGGCAATTGCTTCACTGACTACGAACCGACAATGCCACCATTCTTTCTGGTGATCACAATGGTGCTATCCCGAGGAATAGTGACGCCATCGGTTGATGCAGGGAAGTTAGTTATGGTGGGGTCACCGTTACCGGGATGCTGAGTGTTAGTGAATAGGGTTCTCCGGTCAGGAGTAACCGCAACACCAGTAATTTCATCATCAGCAACACCAGTGAACAAGCGACGAATTTCACCAGTGGCAGGATCAGCTACTAACAACTGGTTGTTAAGACCCTTCTGCTGACCACCGTCAGTACCGATGAACAAACGACCATCGGGGTCTGCCCACAGAGCGTCAGGATCGCTAAACGTGGTCTCATCACCGTCTGCATGGGTTTCTTCAGCGATGAAAGGAATCGCCCAAGTGAAGGTAGTACCAGTATGATTGCCATCATCCATACGCAGGATATGACCGTCATTGTTGGGAGCGAGAGGGCTACCAGGACCAGTCTCTGTCCGCTGGCTGTTGTTAGTCAATGCCCAGAAGATGCCACCATCAGGAGCAACTGTGGTCCACTCAGGGCGGTCCATGGGCGTAGCGCCCAGAATATCAGCAGCTACACGAGCATAGATAAGAACTTCACCCTGATCGCTAAACTCTGACTGCAGAGCAGGGTTGTTGATGGTTAGTTCCAACCACTCACCAGTGCCGTCTTCATTGAACTTAGCAACGTAGAGTTTACCAAAGTCAAGGGGGCTCAACCCGCGAGCACGCATGGAGCGCCAGCTAGCTTGGGAAACAAACTTGTAGCAGTAGTCAAAGCGCTGGTCATCCCCCATGTAACCAACAATACGACCACCTGCGCCAATAGCAAAGGCAAAGCCTTCATGCTTAAAGCGACCTAGCGCTGTACGCTTAACTGGCTTCTGAGAAGCATCTTCGGGATCGATTTCAACAATCCAACCGAAGCGATTCTGCTCGTTAGCGTAGCTGGCGTTAGACAGGTCAAAGCGCTGGTCAAATTGCTCCCAGCCGTAGCCAAAGCCATCGAAGTCAAAGCCGTAGCGATCCTGTCTTTCGTCAGGAACAAAGGCTTCACCTTGAGTGGAGCCAAAGTAACCGTTGAAGTTCTCTTCGCAGGTGATGTAGGTACCCCAGGGAGTGTAGCCATTACCGCAGTTATTAACAGTACCTTGGGGGGTGTTGTTGGCTGCGTTCTGTAGTAGAGGATGGTTAGCTGCAGGACCACTAAACTCAACGTCAGTATTAACGTGAATACGACGAGAATTGGGACTAGCAACGCGATCCCAGGTGCCGTTTGTATTTTGGATAGCAATAACGGTAACACCGTGAGCATGCTGGGATAGACGAACGTCATTCAGGGTCTCAGGAGCATCCTTCCCTAACACATGGCTGTTGCGACCAAATTCATGGTTGACGCACAGCATACCTTCGGTATTGCTAGTGCCATCCTTACCAAAGAACCAGATACCGTCGTGGCCAATACCTACCTGCTCAGCCTGCTGATCCGCTGTTGGACGAGTATTGGGGTTCCCATCATACTCTGGTCCACCGGGCTGGATCGATGTTCCCCAGGGGATTAAAGCCTGATACTGGTAATCGTCTGAAATTACAGGCTCAGCCAAGTTTGTCTCTTCAGGAGTGGCTGTAATAGCATCGGCAATAGCCACTGCAGAAAAGCCCAGCAGACCACTGGTCTGGGCCAGTAGAGTACCGCCAACACCACCAGTTACCTGGCTAGTGGCAGCAGCAGCTCCCTTTGCCAACAAACCCTCACCCACAAATGCGCCCATAAAGCCAGTAGCTGACAATAGCGCACTCCGCTTGAGTAAGTTGCGGCGAGACAGGCTAGCTTTCATGATGTCCTCAAACGGACGATTGCTAGATCGATTACTAATATGGTTGTCGTGAGACATTGAATATGATCTCCTCTCTGTTAGATCGTAGTTGCACTATCAACGGATATGAGTCGTCAAACTCTTGGAGGCTGGCTCTTCAAAGCTGATCCTTCGAAATTAGTAGTGACCGCTTCGTAACCAGTCGTTCTCTCTAATTAAAAACAGCCTGTTACAAAACACTAATCCACCAAATCCACATAAGATTGCACAGTTCGACTGTCCAATCGACCCGCGTCAAGCTGTCGATCAAACTGGCCAGATATCCCCCGTGAAGCTACAGCTGTAGAACGACGTGGGCGACGAGTGGCTACCTGAGTTGGCTGCGGGGCATTATGCCTTTGAATCAGTGCATGGGCACTGTAATACTTTGTCCAGGTGCTGACTTGTGAGTTTTCCTGCCACTGCGTTCGAGAAACGGTGGTAGTCAAAATTGGGACGATATCACCATTTCGACTCCCCAACACGACAACCTCGATTTCAGTATGGTCAGGATTAGCATTAAAGTGACGGTTAATCTCTTGGCTAACCATTGACTCAGCTTGACCATACAAGTCATCGCTAGAAGTCTGGCTATAGATGGGCATTTCTAATAGAACAGCCCCGTCAGGATTAGCTAATGCTGCCTTTGGAATACCAACTACAGACACCGTGCCAACAAAATAGGCAGCCGCAGAAATGGAGCCCAGCAGAAACCTACATGAGCGGTTAAAAAAACTATTGACCAACATATGGGTTTGGCAATATTTATGTGATTAAAAATTCAGGTAGCGTCACTAATTGACCCAGCCCACTTATCCCCACGTCATATAGTTCCATAAACAAACTTTTTTCAGGTTAATGGGAGGTTAATGGAAGGTTCGGTAGAGTTAAAGAGAATGTTGTGACCTAAGCACAAAAAAGCTAAAAAATGCTTTGGCTAAATGATTTAATCCTTTAACCAAGGAGATAATATTTCCGTATGAATCCTGACTAACTTAAGGTTTTCTTCAGGTTCCTTTGCGTAAATATACGTGAATTTCAAAGGGACATGATTGACAATAGTCAATACCCTAAATCGAGTTCCTTTTGCCAATCGATGCCCCATGGTCATTTTTACTGGACTGAGCGTAGGACATCCAAAAAGAACCACCAGATGCGACTCTGTCTGAGCCTTGACTCGAAAGCTATTTCGAGCCTTGACTCGAAATAGCTTTTTATTATAGCTGTAATGGAGCTCCTTTGTGTCGGTTGTTTCTATGGGGGGTATTTATGTGCAATCGTCTAATCTCGTCGTGTGAGAATCTGATGCTGTAGTCGAATTTCGGCTAATCTCTCTGCCTGGTCAGCCCGAGTCCCGAGAGTAAATTCGCCAATCAGCGCATAGTAAACCATGCGCGCACGGACCATACAAGGTCAAAATACAGGAGACTTTTTGGGTGTGCCTGCTACCGGCAAATCTGTGGAGATCAATGGCGTCACCTGGCTGCGCATGGAAGATAACAAAATTGTAGAATGGTGGTATGACTGCAATTTGTTAGGAGTCATGGAGCAGATCGGAGTGGTATGGCAATTATGATCCGACTAAGGGACAGAAATTAAATAAACTCCAACTTACTGGATTGCAACTCCCCATAGTTTTCAAATAATAGCTATGAGGATTATGGAATTTGATAATTTCTCTGTCCTAAGGGACAGAAATTAAATAAAGCATTTCATTATTAACTCAAGGTCAGGTAGGTCAACGCATGGGTCATCCAAATCTTGAACGTGATAAAATCCTCGGCCCTAAATATGATCTAATCTGAATGATCTGAGATTAAGATTTTTTGATAATTTTTCATTTTCTTAATCCAGAGGTCATCATTTAGAGACCCCTTAATCTAGTAGGGACCACCTCCACTAGTAGGGATACCTTTGTGAGGACACCCTTACCCCTTAAAAGTTGTTATGGCCTATGTCTGCGAACTCAACCCTGGCCACCATGTCTATTTAGACAACCAGGGCAATCAAACCACAATTATTACAACCATGGGGATGCCGGGTCAACAGCAACAGGCCAGCAACACCATGACCACAGGTCCCTGGACGGCACCACCAGAAGCTTACCAAAATGCTGGCGGTGCCATATTTAAGCTGTTTACAGCCCAGGGTGAAATTTGTATTTATGTTCAGGGTAACAGTGTCAGCATGACGGGCAGTGTGCCCTCTATTGTTGGGGCTCAACAACTATCGATGCAGCAGACGACGACTGCATCAACAACAACCATGCCTTCTATGCAGCCGATGCAGCCGATGCAGCCAATGCAGCCGATGACCATGGGCAACATGCAAATGACCATGAACCCGATGGAAATGCGTATGGGGGATATGGAATTAAAGATAAATACGACTAATCAAGAGAGTAATACTGTTAGTCAAGCTCCTCACCCAACTCGACAGTTTTGTAGTCAATGTGGCTCCAAGGTGACAGCGGAAGATCGCTTTTGTTCTAACTGTGGTCATGCCTTAGCTTAATTTAAGCGAACGTTCTGTTCTAACTGTTGACGTGGTTAACGTGGTTAACGTGGTTAACGTGGCATTAAATTTTAGCCAGATGTATGGACTTTTACAATTTGCAGTGCCAATAGCGGCTAATCAGTGGAATATACACTTTGGGGAGACTTGCCTTGTTTAACTCCTACGATCCCGGTGATTTTTATGATGAGTTGTTTGTCAGTCGTGGAGTACCTCGGCCAGAAGCTGAACTGTTAATTAAACGTATTAGTGACATCTCCATTGATGAGCTAATGCTGCGCCAGCAAATGGCGCAGAATATGTTGTTTAAGCTGGGTGTAACGTTTAACGTTTACAGTGATAACCAGGGAACAGAGCGAATTTTTCCATTTGATGTGGTTCCACGGGTGGTGCCTAGCAATGAATGGCAATGGTTAGAGCGGGGTTTAAAACAACGTATCAAGGCGTTGAACTGTTTTTTAGATGATATTTATAACGATCAAACTATTATCAAGGATGGCATTATTTCCCGACAGGTGATTGAATCGGCTCCGGGCTTTTTAAAACCCTGTTTAGGTTTAAAACCACCTAAGGGGATTTGGTGTCACATTACTGGAACCGATCTGGTGCGCGATCGCAACGGCAACTGGTACGTTCTTGAAGACAATCTCCGCTGTCCGTCCGGTGTCTCCTATGTGCTCGAAAATCGCCGGGTGATGAAGGGGGCATTCCCCGCCCTGTTTGATGCCCTTAAGATTAACCCAGTAGACGCCTATCCTAGTGAGCTACTGGCCTCATTATTGCATCTGGCCCCAGAGGGTATCCCCGATCCCCAGGTGGTTTTACTGTCTCCAGGTATTTACAACTCTGCCTATTTTGAACATTCGTTCTTGGCCCAGCAAATGGGCATTGAACTGGTGGAAGGCCGTGACCTGGTGGTAAATGATGGCTATCTGCAAATGAAAACCACCAAAGGGCTGCAGCGGGTGGATGTAATTTATCGCCGCATTGATGATGACTTTCTCGACCCCCTCACGTTCCGGCCCGATTCTATGCTAGGGGTGCCAGGGTTAATGGACGTATATCGTCAAGGACGAGTTGCGATCGCAAATGCCCCTGGCACTGGTATCGCTGACGACAAGATGATCTACAGCTACGTCCCCGCCATGGTGCGCTACTACCTGGACGAAGAACAAATCATTCCCAATGTCCCCACCTATCTGTGCGAAAACTCTCAGCAGCAAGGCTATGTGCTCGATCATCTAGATCAGCTGGTGGTCAAAGCCACCAATGCCTCGGGTGGGTATGGCATGTTAGTGGGCCCCCATGCCAGTGAGCCAGAGCGTGACGCCTTTGCCGACCAGATCAGGGCAAATCCTCGGGGATATATTGCCCAGCCCACCCTTTGCCTCTCGCGGGTGCCCGCGTTAATTAACAGCGAGTTTCAAGGCTGTCATGTAGACCTGCGACCATTTATTTTGAACGGTGAAGATATCTATGTGAATCCGGGAGGATTAACCCGTGTGGCCTTGAAGAAAGGGTCCCTGGTGGTAAATTCATCCCAGGGCGGTGGCAGCAAAGATACGTGGGTTGTGGCTGCAGCGAATTAATAAACACAATTTTTTGCCTTTCAATAGGCCATGCCCACCCTTCACCCTTACCCTTCACCCTTCACCCCTCACCCCTCACCATCCATGCTAAGCCGCGTTGCCGATTCTATTTACTGGATTAACCGTTACGTCGAACGGGCAGAAAATGTGTCTCGTTTTGTTGAAGTCAATCTCCACTTGTTATTAGATACTCCGGTGGGCACCATGCAACAATGGGAGCCGCTGGTGGTCACTACTGGCGATCAGGATATTTTCAAAGAACGTTATGGAGAGCCCACGGCTGAAAATGTGCTTAAGTTTCTCACATTTGACGCGGAGTATCCTAGTTCTATTCGGTCCTGCGTTAAGTCTGCGAGAGAAAATGCTCGGTCGGTGCGAGAAATTATCTCGTCGGAAATGTGGGAACAGTTAAATGAGTTTTACCTGATGGTAGAAGCCGCAGCCCAGTCTAATGAGATTGCTGAACTCTATGCCTTTTACCCTGAGGTAAAAATCGCCAGCCATTTGTTTGCTGGGGTAATGGAAGCCACCATGTCTCATAATGAGGGCTGGCACTTTGGGCGTCTAGGACGGTTTCTAGAACGGGCCGACAAAACCGCCCGGATTTTAGACGTAAAGTACTTTATTTTGTTACCGACAGTGGTGGCAGTGGGGAGTCCTTTGGATAATCTACAGTGGATTGCGCTGTTGCGCTCGGCTAGTGCCTACGAGATGTACCGCAAGTGTCAGCGTACGATTAACCCCAGCGGTGTGGTTGACTTTCTGGTATTACATCCCGAATTTCCTCGGTCTATTCGCTGCTGCATTTTACAAGCAGAGCAGTCTCTGAATAAAATTACGGGCTCCCCCGTGGGTAGCTGGCGACTGAGTAGCGAGCGGAGTTTGGGTAAGTTGCGATCGCAGCTCGAATACATCACCTTAGAAGAGATTTTCCAAACTGGCCTTCATGAATTTTTGGATGGTCTTCAAGATGACCTCAACCATGTGGGCAGCGCCATTACCGAAAATTTCTTTGGGTTAGCGGTATCGGCTTAACTTAACGTTTTGAATGATGGGTTTTAAATTTTGAGGGCATTACTAAACACGTAGTACAAGTTATGCAAAACTGACAACGAATTTTTATGGTGCGTTACCGTATTATCCATCACACCCGCTATCAATACACTGAACCTGTACAGCTAGGTGTCCACACCTTAAGGTTGCAACCTCGGGTAGACGGTAGTCAACGACTGTATGACTTTACCTATGAGATTGCGCCTACCCCCAAGAAATCGATGGACTGGCTCGATCTAGAGGGTAATGTCTGCCGCCAAGTATGGTTTGACGAAGCTGACACCACTACATTGGTCATCATTACCCAATGTGATGTTGAGACATTACGGCCTAATCCTTTTGACTATTTAATTTCAGATTGGGCCATGATTGCCCCCTTAGATTACCCTCAGTCTCTACAGCGTCAGATTACTCCTTACCTCAGTTCCCCCTATGTTGAGAGTCCCGCTGTGGTTGACTGGGCTCAGCAATTTTTACATCAGGTTGACGGCAATGTAGGGCTATTTTTAACCAACCTTACTCAGACTATTTACCAGACCTGTACCTATGAGGTACGCACCAAGGGGGCACCGTGGCCACCTGCCGTTGTTTTAAGTAAACAACGTGGAACCTGTCGTGATTTTACTGTGTTATTTATGGCAGCCTGTCGAGCCGTGGGGCTGGCGGCACGGTTTGTCAGTGGGTATCAGCGCGGGGATGCTGACCAAACCGCCCATGAATTACACGCCTGGCCTGAAGTATACATTCCAGGCGGTGGTTGGCGTGGGTTTGATCCTACTCTAGGTTTAGCCGTTGCTGACGGGCATATTGCCCTAGCGGCAGCAGCAGATCCAACTCAGGCTGCAGTGGTCACAGGTAAGTTGCACTCAGGTAATTTTAGTAACGGTAATCTAACAGCTACGATTCAGTTGACAGTTTTAGAGGAATCATGATGGTTATAAAGAAAACCATGAAAAAACTTTAATTTCCCTATCTGTTCGTCTTAGCTTTTGAACAAAGTGAATCTCTCTACTTTATTTTGGTATTGCATGAGCTAAGGATAAAGATCCATCAAGGTTCAATCAGAGTTGTTTTTATCTTCCTGTTTTTTAGTTTTGAGTAGGAATATAAGCATTTTTGAAGTTGCTACTTTATAGCAGTTAATAAGTAGGTGAACTCCATCTTTTGTAAGATACAAACAAGCTGTTAAACTGCTTGGGTTCTGCCCCCAAATCCCCGATTCTGGGGGCTTTGCGTTTGGCCTCCCCCAGAATCGGGGGACGGGAGGAGGCCTCGATATCTGAAAATTAATACCGAATACAAAGAGAAGCCCATAGTGCTTAGAAAAATACTTCTACAGAATTAAGAGCACTTGTTTACCGTATCCGTTATTTGATTACATAACGGATTTTTCATAATTATGTTAAGAGTCAATAGTTCTTTGATGAGAGAGCTTACTTTTCTATGGCTATTCGTCTTATCTTTTGAGCAAAGTGAAATCTCCCTATTTTCCCTGAGACTTCATTAACTAACGATAAAGGTGCGTCAAGATTTAACCAGATTTGATTCTGGTTCTCTGACTTTGTATATCCCCCCTAAGCTATGCCTTTTATCACTGATAGCGTAATGAAAAGAATGAGGCCTACAGAGAAAAACATTAAAATTTACCAACTCTAGCTTTATGCGTCACCAGGTTGCTTGGTATGGATGCTGCTGTTCTCTACAAACGTGAGCAGTCAATAAACTAATGCCAAAATTTACATCAAATTCACTGATCAGCTTATTGCATAAACAGCTGAAAAGAAACTGTTGGAAGTGATTTTCCACAGCCATGGGTAGCCCAGGTTACTACATCAACATTTTTATTGTCTTTCATCGCCAGACTCATAAACATAGAGGGATTATTAATGCTACAAAATCAGTTTCAAGACGTTACTGAATCAAGTTTTCCAAAACTTGAAAAGAGAAACGATAATCCGGTCTGGGATGAGTGGGAAGATACTGATGGTGATGGATATGTAGACCGTATGCCCAGCTATGGTGTGGCCTGGGGCGACGTCAATGGAGATGGTTTGGTTGACCTATATTTAAATAATCACTTTGGCGATCGAGATGGTCCTCCTCCTTCACTATTCATCAATAATGGGGATGGCAGCTTTGAAAATCGGTTAGATCTATTTCCGGCTGATTCCCGTGGGGATATCGTAAGGGGTGACCGGCATGGCAATGTTTGGGCTGATTTTGATAATGATGGTGACCAAGATTTAATTCAGTTGGTTGGTCTAGTTTCAGATTCAGAACCTAGCAGGAACAAAATTTATTTCAACGAAGGCGGTGTACTTGTTGATAAAGCCGTCGAACTTGGCATAGGCTATCCTCAAGCTCGCGCCCGTGAAGCAACTGTATTTGACTTTAACAATGATGGATTGTTGGATTTCATTCACGGGGCGCTTACCGATGGCACAAAAAGTGGTGAGTTACCAGCAACAGTTTTCCAGCAAAATCCAGATGGTACCTTTTCAGATGTTGGTAATGCCGTTAACTTTGAATTTGACCGCAGCTACGGGGTTGAATATGTTTCACTGGCAGACTTCAATGGGGATGGGCGTCTAGATGTTTTCCAGAAACAGCCTAATGACGTCTATGACGTAACCTCTGGCCAGTTCGTTAAAATCACAGACTCCCTATTTAGTGGTGTTACCCTACAGAACGGTAGGGGTTTGGTCGACATGGCCATTGCCGACTTCAATGGCGACCTAAAGCCTGATATATTTCTGCCTACCTCCGGTGGTAATGGCCATCAATTAGTCTTGAGTACTCCAACCGGTTGGGAAGATGCATCTGTTGCGTCTGGGGTACGCTCCGTTTCATATCAAACAACAGATGGGGGCGGTGTTGCTACGGGTGATTTTGACAACGACGGGGATGTGGATCTATTTGTCCTTGATCGTAATGGTGGTCCTGATTTTATTTTTGAAAATCAGGGAACTGGAACCTTTATGGCCAATGCCTTTCCGGCAACTACTCCATTTCAGGATGTACCTCGACTCGATTTACGGTCTGCAGCAGTCGCAGACTACAACAATGATGGCTTTTTAGATCTGCTAGAAACAACCCATAGGAACGATCCTACCTATAGATTGTTGGAAAATAAAGGCAACAGCAATAACTGGATCATAGTTGATCTAGAAGGAACCGTATCCAATCGTGACGGTATTGGGGCAACAGTTTATGTAACTGCCGATGGTGTCACCCAAATGAGGCAACAGACGAATGGGCAACACCACAGGGTACAAGATGACAAACGTCTCCATTTTGGTTTAGGTGATAGTAGCGTCATCAGCGAAATTCGGATTAAGTGGCCTAGCGGCATTGAGCAGGTGCTGAACAACATTAATCCGAATCGAGTGTTTCAAATTGTTGAAGCAGAGAGTCAATTTAAGGCAAATAATGATGCTGCTATCACATCCTTAGACACACCAATCAACATTCAAGTTTTAGCCAATGACAACATTTCTCCAGAAACTGTATTTACCTTATCCACTGACGGAGCCGTTAACGGTAGTGTTGCCGTCAACGATAACGGAACACTGGCTGATAGTAGCGATGACTTTATTACCTACACCCCTAATGAAAATTTCGTAGGCACCGATTCATTTACCTATGAAATCAATGACGGCAATGGCGTTACAGATACAGCTACCGTCAATGTCACCGTCATCGCAGGGACGATACCTTTAGCGCTAGACGATAGTGGAACAGTTGCTGAGGACTCACAGATCACCCTGGATGTATTGTTGAATGATACCGATGCAGACAACGATAGTTTGAGCATTGATTCTGTGCTTTCCGGTAACAATGGTACTACTACCATTATCGGCAACCAGGTGCTTTATACGCCTGATGCCAACTTTAATGGAACCGACAGCTTTATCTATACTGTTTCCGATGGTAACGGTGGCACCGATACGGCTACAGTAAATATCACGGTAACCAGCGTCAACGATGTTCCGCTAGCCAATGATGATGCGGTCACCACAAAGCAAAATATTGCTGTTGAAGTGCCGGTGCTTAATAATGACACTGATATTGAGGGAGATCCCCTAACACTCCTATCCGCCAGTGGAGCCAGCAATGGGACCATAGAGACTCAAAACAACCAGGTTCTTTACACGCCTAATACTGATTTCGTAGGCACCGATACCTTTACCTATGAAGTCAGTGATGGTAATGGTGGCACCGATACAGCCATCGTCAATGTCACCATTATCGAACCAGGCAATCGTGTCGAAGACGGACTCCTGAGTCTATACACCTTTGATGAAGGCAGCGGCACCACCGTCTTTGATGTCTCGGGTGTTGGTAATCCCTTAAATCTAGAAATTGACACAACCACCGGCACCAGTGGGGAAGAGGGGTCTCAAGTCACCTGTTCCTGTGGGAGCTGTCAGACTTGTAACTCTCAAACCACCTGGGGAGATGGAACCCTAAATGTCTATTCCCATAGCCTGATTGCTTCTACTCAAACTGCCACCAAGCTGATCGATGGTATTCAAGAAACTCAAGAGCTTACCATTGAAGCTTGGATCAAAACCAATAGCCTCACTCAAAGTGGGCCTGCCAGGATTGCCACCCTCTCCGCCGATGCTGGTAACCGAAACGTTACTCTGGGTCAGGATGGAGACGACTACCAGGTCCGCTTACGCACTACAACCACTGGCAACAATGGCGTGGGCAAAACCGTCTCCTCCAGTGGTGGGCAGGTAACAACAACTGACTTCAGCCATGTGGTTTACTCCCGTGATAATACAGGTTTTGCCAGCCTTTATGTAAATAACCAGTTAGTGGGGTCCAACACCATTGATGGAGACTTTTCTAATTGGAACACTGGCTACCAATTTGCGTTGGCCAATGAGCTAGATAGTACTCGACACTGGCTCGGTAGTTATGATTTGGTTGCAGTTTACAACCAAGCCTTTGATGCCAGCGAAGTTGAACAGAACTATCTGGCCGGTGCCTCCATTGAGGATAATCCTGATCCTACGAATACTCCTCCTGTCGCGGTCGATGACAGTGGGATTGTGGAAGAAGACTTTCAGATCACGCTGGATGTGTTGTTGAATGACACCGATGCAGACAACGACAGCCTGAATCTGGTTTCTGTGCTGCCCGGCAACAATGGTACGACTACCATTCTCAACAACCAGGTGCTTTATACGCCTGCAGCTAACTTCAACGGTACTGACAGCTTTAGCTACACCGTATCGGATGGTAACGGCGGCACAGATACGGCCACAGTAAGTGTCACGGTTAATGGTGTTAACGATGTACCAGTGGCCAATGATGATACTGCAACGACAGAACAAAATACGGCTGTTCAAGTTCAGGTGCTTGCCAATGATACAGACGTCGACAGTGATGCCCTAACGATTTTATCGGTAAGTGCTGGCAATAATGGCAGCACATCCATTGAAAACAATCAGATTCTTTATACGCCTAATGCTGACTTTGTAGGAACTGATTCATTTACTTACGAAATTAGTGACGGCAATGGCGGTACGGATACAGCTACTGTGAGTGTCACCGTTACCGCAGAAAATGATGTCAACAATGTACCAGTGGCCAATGATGATACTGCAACGACAGAACAAAATACGGCTGTTCAAGTTCAGGTGCTTGCCAATGATACAGACGTCGACAGTGATGCCC
>JAHQVZ010000057.1 GCA_019634055.1 Leptolyngbyaceae cyanobacterium MAG.088 | reverse complement strand
GTGTACGGTCCTCCCAGGCCATTTCAATAACGCGGTTGATCGTGTCAGAGTCTAGTTCAGTTAGTTTCATAGATATAGGCAGTGTGTCCGCCAGGCAAGCTAGGTAGTGGAGTTTGGCTTGAGAAAAGCTTATGTATTGCAGAACAAGTCTAACTTCAAAACCCATGGCCGATTGTCAGGCCTTGAGGCCACTGCCCATTGCCCCATTAACCAAAGGTCCTTGTAAGGTGAACTTTCAGCAAAGGGCAGATTCCCACTTCAAACCTCGCCTGGTTTATGAGAATATTATGTCTAAGTATTATTAAAACGTTTTTCTCCGCAGGAGGTTCGGTAATGGACATTGATTTCCGGGTTGTAGCAGTGCTTGCTCCCATTGCCCTAGCTGCGGGCTGGGCTGGTTTTAACATCTTCCAAGCTGCACTAGGTCAAATTCAAGATTGGTTGGGCGAATAAGTCGCTCTTTGTAACGAAAAGTTATCGAATTACTCATTTAGGCTGCTTTCTCATTGAGGGGCAGTCTTTTATTGGTTAACGATTGCCTCACAATCGTCATTGCTACGAACGTTTATCGCCCCCATTCCAGACATGGGGTTCTATGGCGATTTACTCTAATGTTAGGTTTTGTAGCTGGTTCATAATTTGAGCAAAAGCGACGCCCCGATGGCTATGGGTTTCTTTTTCCTGGCTATCCATTTCGGCAAAGCTTTTGGCTTGGCTAGGAACGTAAAAAATAGGGTCATAGCCAAAACCGTTACTACCTTGGGGCTCAGTCAGAATTGTGCCGGGGCAAATGCCTTCAGTTTCTAACGCAATAGAGCCATCAGGCCGAGCCAGGGCCAGCGCACATACAAACTGGGCACTGCGGTCTTGAACATCCTTTAGTTCTCGTAAAACTCGATTAATACGATCGTGATCATCCTGGCCATAGCGAGCAGAATATAGACCTGGTGCACCATTTAAGGCATCGATCTGCAGCCCCGAGTCATCGGCAATGGACCATTGATTGGTTGCGATCGCAACCTCCCTGGCCTTCAGCCTGGCATTTTCAAGAAATGTGGTGCCCGTCTCATCCACCTCAATGTCCTTAGGCTTCAGCTGTAACTCCCAACCCAGCGGCGTCAGATACACCTGCATTTCCTTCAATTTGCCAGGATTTCCAGTCGCAACAATAACAGTCGGCATGGCGATGTGAGCGTCTCCAATGTGCGTCCACATTTAACCACGTAGCTAGGGTTAATCCACACCTATAGCAAACTGCTGGATGCATTCAGCAGTTTGCTGCGCACATAGCTGTTGTCAGCTAACGCTTCCAGGGATCATCCATGCCTTAAACTATGTGCGCCAAGCTATAAATGACGGCCGCATTACCAACCTCTCAGCCACCTAACGCGCCCAGCATGTAATCCCAAATCCGAATTCAGCAACCTCGATTAAAACTAGACCATCCTGTCGGGGCAGTCCCTTGTGGATGGCCTCCGATACAGGCTCAGGAGTTACCTCACCCAGAGGGTAACCCAGAACCTGATAGCGTAATCCAGAAGACGCCTACGTTCTATCATCTTGAACAATCGCCCCACTGCTCGCCCAAATTACTGGCAATTACTGCCCTACATTCACCGCCAGCAGGCAATCTTAATTCCTGCCTTTCTGTGCACCCTGATATTTACCATTTACTGGCCCCTCCTCGCGAAGCTAGGAGGGCTGGCCATTTCCACCTTAGTGCAGGGGCAAGTGACCGCCTTTGCCAAAGTTGCTGCCCTGACGCTGATCGGGTTGCTGATCCAAAAGGCCGCTCAGTATGGGCAAGATTCGCTCATGGCCAAGGCTGCATTTCGCGTGGCCCACCAGCTCCGTACACGGGTATATGGCCATCTACAAACCCTGAGTCTGACCTATTTTGAGCACAGTAAAACCGGTGACCTAGCGTATCGGTTAACAGAAGATGTCGATCGCATTGGCGAGGTGGTCTACAAGCTATTTCACGACTTTGTACCCTCAGCTCTACAGCTGGTTGTTGTGTTTGGCTACATGCTTTATCTCAACTGGCAGCTGACGGCAACGGCATTAATTCTCATTCCGTTACTAGCAGTCTTATCTGGCTGGTTTGGCGAGAAAATGCTGATGGCGGCCCGTCGCAGTCAAGACAAGGTGGCCGATCTCTCGTCTCAGATCGCCGAAGTTTTTAGTGGTATTCGCCTGGTGCAAGCCTTTGCCGCAGAAAAGCATGAGATGGATCGATTTTCTCAAGCCTCGGCTAACAATCGTGATGCTCGTTATTCAGTAGCCTGGCTCCAAGCGGTTCAGTTCCCAGTGGTGGGGTTTCTCTATGCAGGCATGATTGTAATTTTGCTACTGGTGGGCACCTGGCAGATTAGTCTAGGCAATCTCGCTCGGGAAGGGTTTGGCACCTATGCGATCAATGCACTGCTGCTAATCGATCCAATCAACCATGTGATTCAAAATTTCAATGAATTTAAGCAAGGAGAAGCCTCCGTTGACCGGGTTTTAGAGCTATTGCAACATCAACCTATTGTCCAAGATTTACCCGATGCCAAACCGTTATCAACGATTTCAGGACAGGTAGATTATCGCCATGTCAGTTTCGCCTATGAGACAGGCCAATCAGTACTCCAAGACGTCAGCCTATCTGCTTCCCCTGGGCAAACCATTGCATTAGTGGGCCTCTCGGGTGCAGGTAAAACCACCTTAGTAAATCTGTTGCCGCGTTTTTATGATGTGGCAACAGGAGAGATTTTGATTGATGGCGTCAATATCCAAACTGTAACGCTGCAAAGCTTACGAAGCCAGATTGGCATTGTGCCTCAAGAAAATGTGTTGTTTTCGGGCACCATTGCTGAAAACATTGCCTTTGGTCAAAAAGATTTTAATCTTACCGAGGTAGAAACAGCGGCCCAAGTAGCCAATGCCCATGGATTTATTAGCCAGTTTTCCCAGGGTTATCACACCTGGGTGGGTGAACGTGGCGTGAATTTATCAGGAGGACAGCGGCAGCGAATTGCGATCGCACGCGCTGTCCTCTTTGATCCAAAAATTCTAATTTTAGATGAAGCAACGTCTGCCCTAGATGCAGAGTCAGAAGCGCTAGTACAAGAGGCACTAGAACGACTCATGCAAGGACGGACAGTGTTTATCATTGCCCATCGTTTGTCAACCGTCAGAGGATGTGACCTGATTCTGGTAATGGAAAAAGGCCAAATTATTGAATCCGGCACCCATACAGAGCTTGTACAACAATCAGGGCGCTACGCCAGCTTCTATGCCAAACAGTTTCACACGTAAATTGTGTGTGATCAGACCAATCACCCCACAAAACTTTACAAACTGATTGGTTTTTGATTTTTTTTTCTCAGTGAATTCAGTCTTACACACAAAACTCACGAATTATCTGACATTGGATAACTGAAAAGGCGTCCTTAGTTAAGGAACTTATGTTAGGCAGTCGTTACCAGACCATTAAAAAATTAGGCAGTGCGGGGCTGACTTACCCAAGCAAAGCAAGGTTATACCAGAATCAAACACTCTGGAAAAGTCAGCATCTCAAGCATCAATGCTCGCGACGCAAAGCATTGAAATTTCTGGGCGTTTCTACTGTTACGGCGATGGGGGCTGTAGGCTGCAAAAGTGCATCGTCTGCCATTGCACCGACGGGCAATCCCCTTCAGCGTCAAAGGCTGAAGACGGTTACAGTAGATGCTGCGGGGGAGATAACCGCACAACCAAGCATTAGCATCCACTATTTTGATGAACCCTATATACGACCACAGGTGCGCAAGTCATTACCTCTACGGATGGTACAGATACCTGCAGGGGAGTTTTTAATGGGCTCTCCCTCAACTGAGCCAAAACGTCAGGACCAAGAAGGGCCTCAACGCACAATTCAGGTGCCCAGCTTTTATATAGGGGCCTATGCAATTACTCAAAAGCAGTACGAGGCCATCATGGGGAATAACCCTTCATACTTTACTGAAGATCAAGCTCAAGATAGCGCTAATTTTCCAGCAGAGCAGATTACCTGGCAAGATGCTGATCTCTTTTGCAAACAACTCAGTGAACTGACGAAACGGACTTACCGTTTACCTAGCGAAGCAGAATGGGAATATGCCTGCCGTGCCGGAACAACAACTCCCTTTTGTTTCGGTGAGACATTGACAACAGAAATTTCTAACTATTTTTCAGACTTCTCGTTAGTAGATACTGAAAATTTCGAAGAGAATTATCGCAATACGACCGTGGCCGCTGATAGCTTTTGGCCCAACGCCTTTGGACTATACAACATGCATGGCAATATTCACGAGTGGTGTTCTGATGATTATCACGACAGCTATAACAATGCTCCCAATGATGCTACCCATTGGATATCAAACCAGACCAATGCGTCTAAGGTCATGCGCGGTGGCTCCTGGTTTAACGATACTCATGTCTGCCGTTCAGCCGCCCGTGATAAAAACACCCAAGAGGGACGCAGTAATTCCTTTGGCTTTCGAGTAGTCTGTGAACCAACCATTTAAGTCAGTCTGCAACTGATTTTCTAAATCTAGTCTCCCACTTGCCCACTCAACCTCAACTTGACGTTGTATGGTGGCAGCCCATTCTAATCCGACTTCGCCACAGCCTTATCTGCGCATTACCTGCTCTTTGTACAGATATAGGAGGTCAACGTTAAAATAGGCTTAGTTTATCCATAGCTGCCATGACCACCGTTTTAGAAGCATTGCAGTCTGCCCAATTTGTCGTCGATACCACGGGGCAAAAGGTCGCTGTACAAGTGACACCTGTGGTCTGGGAAGCGTTAGTCAACTGGTTGCAAATGGCTGATGGCGTACCGACTATGGAAGAGTTACTAGCATTGTCAGGCAGGATGTCTCAGGGGCAGACGCAATCGTTGGCTGGTACTGCTAAAGAGGAGCCAGCCTTAACCTACGTAGCTATGCAAGTATCAGAACCGTCCTTTGCTCGGGTTTGGGATAATCCAGAGGACGATATTTACAATGACCTATAAATTTGGCGACGTTGTCCTGGTCCCTTTTCCGTTTACTAATCAGGTAGCCAGCAAAAAACGCCCAGCGGTCATTGTTAGCTCAGATGCGTATAATCAGCGACACATCGATATTCTATTGATGGCAATTACAAGCCAGACAAGTGCAACGAATTACGCCGATAATGTGGTCATTCAAGATTGGCAAACAGCAGGTCTGTTAAAGCCATCGGTGATTAAGCCGATTATTATGACTGTTGAAAAAGACCTGATTTTGAAGCAGTTAGGAACTTTGTCAGAACAGGACAAACAGGCTTTATCCAAGCTGTTGTCAGAAATCCTGGGTTAGGAGTTCTATAGCCTCTCCCAGTTAAAAACGAACAATTAAAAACAAACAATTCTGTAGGGGCTATCCCTTGTGGTTGCCCTTCAGCAGGGGCCGCAGATAACCAGAAGTTCATAAACAACAAGCCCCCGATACTAGACACCGAGGGCTTGTCATTATTCAGAAGAGATGAATCGTTCTAACGATACCGCTGGCGGATCGGAGCCGTATAGCCCTGTGGGCATGGGCAAGCCTAAGGCGAAGCGTCTCCTTTGGAGTTCGCTAAAACCCAATCAGCATACCCCATCCCCTTTGGGAAAGCTATGCCAACGACTCCGCTCAGGGGACGCCTACGGCTCGTTATTTCTAAGCCGTCGCTAACTTAGGC
>JAHQVZ010000056.1 GCA_019634055.1 Leptolyngbyaceae cyanobacterium MAG.088 | reverse complement strand
CGTTGAGTAAGGCTCTAGCCTTACCAAAAGAGGAACAAATGGCCGATAGTCTACGGCGGATTCGGCAGCAGCCTGGGGAAGTGTGGATGGTGAAGCTGGCGGATCGCATTAGTAATTTGCAACCACCCCCAGGTCATTGGAAACGAGAGAAAATTCAGCGATATGGAGCCGAGGCAGAAACAATTTTAGAGGCGTTGAGAGAGGCGAATGATTGGTTGGCGCAGCGATTAGCACAGAAGATTGTTGCTTACAAGATGTACGGTTAGCAGTGGCAAGTACGTGAATTAGTTTGAATCCAGAGATACTGACCAGATGTTTGTGCGGTTTGAGCGGACTAAAACGGTGATCAATCACTATGACGTCATGTTTGGCATGTCAAAGTCCGGTTTGTCCTGGGGGTTCCTTCAGAATTTAAACGTCGGTTTAACCCCTATGCCGTGAGATAGACTAATAGAAGCAGTCTATAGACCTCTGCTATGGTCGCCTCAGTCCCCGTCACAATTCCTATTCGTGCCCTAAAGCTCTCTCCTGGCAGCCACCTGCTGATCGAAAATATCTCCTGGGACCAGTACGATGCCCTACTAACCGAACTAGGCGAAGAACGGGTAAGCCCCCGCATCAACTACTGCAACAATACGTTAGAGTTAATGGCCCCATTACCCATCCATGAACGCCCCAATCGACTGATTGCAGATATCGTCAAAGCTTTGCTAGATAGTCAGGATAGGGACTGGGAAGACTTTGGCTCCACCACATTTCGTAAAGCTCAAGCAGCAGGTCTAGAACCCGACACCTGCTTTTACATCAAAAATGCTGAATACATGAGGACGTGCGAGCGGTTTGATCCCGCTCAAGATCCACCTCCAGACCTGTCGATTGAATCTGATGTGACATCAAGAACCACCTTGGAGACCTATGGTTTACTCCAGGTACCTGAGGTGTGGATTTACACTAGCGGTACGTTAGAAATCTATATTTTGCAAGGTGATGACTATGTACTGTCAAATGAAAGCCTGACGTTTCCGTCTCTGCCGCTGGGCGAAATGATTCCCGAACTCTTACAACAGGCTAAGCAAATAGGTAGTCGCAAAATGCTCAAGCAACTTCGAAGTGATCTGGCGCAATCATAAAAATGGAGTCGAGTACCCGTTACCCGGAGCGGAGCCGAGGGCGTCACCCGAGCGGAGCCGAGGGTCACTCCTTAAACTGCTGAGCATAAAACTGCTCATACCGCCCGCCCTGCGCCAACAGTTCCAAATGGTTGCCCGACTCCGCAATTTGTCCATTCTCCAAAAACAAAATCCGATCCGCCTTCCGCACCGTACTCAACCGATGGGCAATCACAAACACTGTCCGATTCTCCATCGCCCGTTCTAACGCCTCTTGCACCAGCGCCTCCGACTCAGAATCTAACGCCGATGTCGCCTCATCTAAAATCAAAATCCGTGGATTTAGCAAAATCGCCCGCGCAATGGCCACCCGCTGCCGCTGACCACCGGAAAGATTTACCCCTCGCTCCCCCACCCAGGTATGGTAGCCCTGGGAAAACTGTTCAATAAAATCATGGGCATTGGCAACCTTCGCTGCTGCCTCAATTGCTGTATAGTCTAATTCTGTTTGCCCGTATGCAATATTCTGCGCAATCGTCCCCGAAAATAGCGTAGTCTCTTGGGGCACAATGCCAATCTGCTGCCGCAAACTCTTTAGCGTCACATCCCGCACATCCATGCCATCGACTAAAATCTTTCCGGCCTGTGGATCATAAAATCTCGCCAGCAGATTTACTAACGTTGTTTTACCCGCACCCGATGGCCCTACTAGTGCCATCACATTACCCGGCTGTACCAGCAATGACAAATTATTAAATACCGGCTTGCCAGATGCATAGGTAAAATCAATATCCCGATATTCCACCTTACCCGTAATCTGCGGTAACACCTGGGCATCTGGCTTTTCGATTAGTCCAGGTTGTTCTGCAAACAGATCAAACACCCGCTCTACTGAGGCCTCGGTTTGCTTAAAGGCGTTGTAATGTTGAGTCACCAAATTAATCGGGTCAATCAACAACGCCACTGCCACCAAAAAGCTGACAAATTCCTGGGGCTGTAAATTCCCCAGAGCAATTTGCCAGCCTCCCAACAAAAACAGAAACATAATGCTGACGGCTTCTAAAAAACCCACTACCGGATATTGAATCGCGGTTAAATGCTCTGTGCGATACTTTGCTATGCGGTTTTCATCAGCGACTGCACTAAAGCGACCCACTTCATAGTCATCTGCTGCAAATGCCTTTACCACTCGAATATTGCCCAATACCTCAGTGAGTAACGAGGAGAGATTAGAAATCTCATTCTGGCTACGGCGAGAGAGGGCTAACATACGATTGCCAAAGCTACCAATCAGCCAGGCCATCAGCGGTGCCATCAAAAAGCCCGCCAGGGTCAGGGGCCAGTTGAGGTAAAACATGTAGATCGGGATGGCAATTAGCTGAAAGACGCAGGAGATAAACTGCTGCGACATCTTGTAAATCACTTCGCCAATGCGATCTATATCTTCTGTGAGTCGATAGGAGAGATCGCCAGTTTTGGCTGAGGCAAAATAGTCAATGCTGAGACGGTGCAAATGAGCATAAACCTTTTTGCGTAGGTCTAATACTGCAGCCAGCGAAGCCCGAATTGAAAAAACTTTCTCAGCATACTGAAACAAGTTTTGAATTAAGAAAGCTAACGTGGTGAAGCCTAGCCACTTAGCGATATTCGACACTTCTCCCTGGCTGATGAAATAGGTTACCTGTCCAGCTAAATAGGGTAGGGTAATCGTTGTTAGCACATAGAAAACAATAAATAAAAACGACCAACAAAATAGTGGCCACTGGGGCCTGAGAAAAGGCAGTAGTTGCCAATATGCAGATCGTTGTTGTTGGGACATAGTGTCGTTAGGTTAGAAAATCGAAAGGTTTAAAATCCTGCAACGTCCCTCGTAGTTTTCGCTGGTAGGGGCATTGCATGCAAATGCCCCTACCAGCAGGAGGTCACTAAATAGCTGCTCCAAGTCATGCGTTTACCTCCTTGGCTGCATCTAATTTTTCTAAAGTCTCTAGTACCACCTTGGCAATGCGATAGGACGCACCAAACGGACCAAATCGCTCTTGACCATTGGCTATACAAGCTTGTAAATAGTCCTCATCCTGTATTACTTTCACAGCATATTGGGCGGCTTCTTTGAGAATGGCCGGTGTTGCTGGTTCTGTACCAATGGTTTTTACAGACAGCCCCAGCAGCCTGTCCTGGGCTTCGGCAAAGGCATAGGTAAACTGGGGACCTGCCCCAGGAATTTGCAAAATGGGTTTACCAATGGCCATGGCCTGGTCCACTGCTAACCCAGCCATCCCCAGGACAAGATCGGTGGTGCAAATAATGTCGCTAAAGGCGTCGCTAAAGCAAACAACGCTAGCAACTGATTTGCCATTAGTGGTATAGGTTAGAGTCCCCTGGTCACACTGCCAGCCACAGTCAGTTGCCACTTGCTCTAGAGAGGTGATTACGTCAGGTACTAGGGCGGCACGAAACTGTACCTGGGGGTTAATCTTGGCGATTTCTAAGGCTAGACCTAACAGCAATTTTAGATTGCGCATGGCTTCAGGAATGCGCGAGCCAGGCAGTATTGCCAGCATGGGGCGTGTGTCATCTAGCTGCAGGTCTTTGCCCTTGGGCTTGAGCCGATCCAGGGAAGGAATGCCGCCAAATTGGGCTTTGGTAAATCCTTGTTTTTGGTAATCTTTGGCGGTGTAAGCATCCCGAGAAAATAGGGTTAAACAGCGGGGAGACTTAAGCACTGCCTTGAGTATTAGGTCAATGTTGAGCGTGCCCTCGTATATGGCCGACAGCGGTGAGGTAAACGAAATAAAGGGTTTCCCACTCAGGTAGGCAAAACACTGGCCCACCACATCGCCAGTGGCAAAGACTAAATCACAGCTGGGGGCGTACTTACGTACTGCTTGTAGCTGACGCCATGTGGAAGTGAGTAGCCCCGCACGAATGTCATTGAGCAGTCTTAGGCGGTTGGTGTAGGTAAACCCCCCTGACGGCAGCGTGAGCGTTGGTGAAATAATTGGCACGTTGATATTGCGATAGGCGTGGCCCTGACCAACGATGGGCGCAGCGGCAATATCTAATTCTGGTGCTAGTTCCCGTAGGCTGCGAATAATGTGGGAAGAGTGGTTATCTTCTCCGTGGCCGTTACTAATAAATAAGAGTTTATGGGGCATGGATAGACGACAGTGACCAGAGCTTACAGGGTTTTTGGCTGAGTCTATAGTACAGCCTGGGGACTATAGCTTGGCGCACATAGTTCAATGCACAGATGATCCCTGGAGGCTTTAGCTGACAACAGCTATGTGCGCAGCAAACTGCTGAATGCATCCAGCAGTTTGCTATATCTGCCAGTAGATTGAGACCGATCAAGAGATTGTCATGGAGAGGTGAGTGCGCGGCGCTGGTGAGAGGTGAGTGCGCGGCGCTGGTGAGTGGTGAGTGGTGAGCGTGCTGCGCTGGTGAGTAGGTTGTACACCGATTAAAAAAGACCGCCTGATGATTTCATCAGACGGTTCAGGTCGTAGTCGTTAAATGGGATTTGTCGTTCTATGGAATGTTAGACAGTATGCTTCTTACGCTTAATGCCAAATAAAGCGGCTGCGCCTAGTAGACCCAGGATAGTACCGGGCTCAGGTACGGGTTGATAGACTGAGAAAGTACCGCTTTCCTCATTGGTAACGACCAATAGGGGAGCACCGTTGGGACTATCGGTTTCACTAATGTAAACCAGCCCTTCGGGGCTAATGTCACCATTGGCGCTGGGCTCGTAGGTGATAAAGCTCGGTGCAGCAGGGTCGGTAATGTCATAAACCATCACACCGCCAGAACGCTCCAGGCCGATAAAGGCAATCACCTGGCCGTCAACTACACCGATGGTAACGCCTTCGGGTTCAGGACCTTTGTCGTCACTGCGCTCATCAAACTCTTCGGGGTCACCGTCGTTGATGTTAAAGACCTCGGGAAAGTCGGCTGCAATAATTTGCTCAAAGTCATCACCGCTGTCGTATACCAGGTTGCCCTCTGCATCCCAGATGGAGAAGGAACGGGCACCGTAGCTATAGATTTGGTCGGTGTCGCCGTCACCATCGATATCACCCAAGGTGGTCGTCGTTTTTAGACGACCCAGATTTTCCTCTGCCTGTAGCTCTTCAGCATTGGGGTAGGCAGTGGGATCAAGGGTCAGGTCTTCGACGCGCACTTCTTCGGAGAAGCCGTCGTAGTCGCGGGCATCACCTTCGTTGGCTGTGACTATGTAGGTTTCACCATCAATGGTATAGGTTGCGATCGCATCCGGCTGATACATCCCCAAGACCGGATGAGTCTCAATATTTATACCATCATCTTCATTGCTGGCATCAAAGCCATTGCCATCAATACTGTGGTCCTTGAACCCTAAGCTAGTCACCTCGGTGAAGGTTTCAGTTTCTAGATCCAAAATAGCCAGAGCATTGTTTTCCTGAAGCGATACATAGGCCGTAGCACCATCGTCAGCAACGGCGATAAACTCAGGCTCCAAGTCTTGCTCAGGGGTAGCGCCTGGGCCAAAGATGCGCACGTCATCATCAATGGGTACACCAGCAAAGCCAACGGTGTTAACGCTGCTGCTTGCGATGTCAATAATGCTCACCGAACCTTCAGGATCCACAGTGTAGTCATCATTAGGTTCACCCTCATTAGCAACTAAAACTGTGCTGCTATCAGGGGTAAATGTGACCATGTCAGGCAAAGCGCCCACTTCAAAACTAATTTGAAAATCACCGTTAGCATCAAAAAAGGCAACGATACCGTTGTCCTGAGCTGTCTCAGCTTCAATCGCTGCCGCTAGAATGCCATCGCTAAACGCCACACTGTTGACGCCGCCGCTAGCAAACCCACCAATATTGCCTGGGTCCGTTAAGTCAATGGAACTAACAAAACTAGGATCAGTGGGGTCAAAGAGATTAAAAATCTCAATGGTGTCACCAGTCGTGATAAACAGGTTATCGCTATCAGGGTCAAAGGCCGAAATCTCTGCTCCACCCTCAACCTCGGCACCCCCGACCAAGCTGAGCGTAAATGCAGAAGCAGGTGTAGCCATGGCACCTGCAAGAACAATGGCTGGAGCGAATGCCCCTAGCATGTATTTAAATGTCATAGTGTCGTTTCTATGTGAATTGCGCAGCTGTGAATAAGTCGTGAACCCCCTTCAGGCAAGAGCCGCTTCAGACGCAGCATGGACCGGGCTCCTGCATAATTTAGATTGAAGGTAGAATAAGTACGTAAAGCAGAGGTTAAGGGAAGGTAAAAGCCCCAGTACCTTTCAACGAGTCTTTAAGTAACCTCATCATGGATTCATCTAATTTCCCCAACATCTTCATTCCTCTGGCACAATGAGGTGGTCAAACTCCTCTGTTCAGTAAAGGTCTCTCCAGGTTTTGGTCCTAGCGCCTGAAAACTTATTTCCGTTTCAGCTCGATCCATTTCAAGTCGATGCTATTGAGGCGCTTAATAAAGGTCAGTCCGTAATTGTTTGTGCTCCTACGGGGTCCGGTAAAACCCTGGTGGGTGAGTATGCCATTCATCGAGCCCTTCACCTTAATAAACGCGTCTTTTACACCACACCGCTCAAGGCCCTGTCTAATCAAAAATTACGGGATTTTCGTGACCAGTTTGGCTATGACAAGGTGGGGCTGCTGACGGGGGACCTGTCCGTTAATCGTGATGCGCCCATTCTGGTGATGACCACTGAAATCTTTCGCAACATGCTCTATGGCACCACCATGGGCGAAGTGGGGGATGCGGTTCAGCATGTGCAGGCGGTAATTTTAGACGAGTGCCACTACATGAATGACCGCCAGCGCGGCACCGTCTGGGAAGAGTCTATTATTTACTGCCCTCCAGAAATTCAGCTGGTGGGCCTGTCCGCCACCGTTGCCAATGGCGATCAGCTGACTGATTGGATTGCTAAAATCCATGGCCCCAGTCAGTTAATTTATTCTGACTTTCGTCCCGTTCCTCTGACGATTCATTTCGCTACGGGTAAGGGGATTTTCCCACTCCTGAATGATAAAAAAACAGCGCTCCATGACCGGCTAAAGCGTCATCGTAAGCCGCCTCGTAGACAAAAGGGACAAAAGAAAAAACCGTTGGGTGCCAACAACGAGTTTATTGTTGCTCAGCTGCAGCAAAAAGATATGCTGCCAGCCATTTTCTTTATCTTTAGCCGCAAGGGCTGTGACAAAGCGGTACAAACCGTCAGTAACTTATCCTTGGTGAACCCAGCTGAAGCCCTGGCGCTTAAAAATCGCATTGATGAGTTTCTCAGAGTTAATCCTGAAGCGGCTCGGGCGGGACAGGTCGACCCTCTCTACCGAGGCATTGCTGCCCACCATGCTGGGCTATTACCGGCCTGGAAAGGGTTGGTGGAAGAGCTGTTTCAATCTGGGTTTATCAAAGTGGTGTTTGCCACTGAAACATTGGCTGCAGGCATTAATATGCCTGCGCGTACTACAGTGATTTCTAGTTTGTCGAAACGGACCGACAGTGGCCATCGCCTGCTCCATGCATCGGAATTTTTGCAAATGGCCGGACGGGCCGGACGGCGGGGCATGGATGTAGAGGGCCATGTGGTAACGGTAGAAACGCCATTTGAGGGGGCAAAAGAAGCGGGATATTTGGCCCTGGCTAAGCCGGACCCGCTGGTGAGCCAGTTTACTCCCAGCTATGGCATGGTGCTCAACTTGCTCCAGACCCATTCTCTAGAGGAAACCCGCGCGCTGGTAGAGCGGAGCTTTGGTCAATATCTTTCTACTCTGCATCTAACGCCTCAACAGCAGGCCATTAACGATGTAGAGCACAATATCGGTCTCATTCGTGAACAACTGGAGACCATTGATGAGGCTCAAATTGCAGAATATGCCAAGTTGCGGGAGCGCTTGCGGGAAGAACGTCGCCTTTTGAAGATTTTAGATCAGCAGGCGATCGAAACCTGGGCGGGCGATTTGCAAACCGTCGTTAATTTTGCTGTAGCGGGTACGGTGCTGTCTCTTAAGGGGAAGCATGTTAAGGTCCATAACCCAATCCCTGCCGTTCTGGTAACAAAGGTGCAGGCCCCTGGAAAAGTCACGTACCTGATCTGTCTCACCCATGAGAATCGCTGGCTGATGGCCGCTCCTCGGGATGTGTTTGCGCTCTATGAAAAATATGAGCGCATTGCCGCTGTAGATAATTTGAGTCCGCCGACTGCCTTGCCCATGAAGGCTGGTAGCAAATGTGTCGGAGACGATACTACCGCTGAGGTGGCCGCCATGGTGCCGACAGCATTGCCCACCCTAGATGAGCTAGCGCCGGAGGTCAAAGAACAGCGCGATCGCATGCATTCAGTTGAGGCTAAATTAGAAAGTCATCCGCTCAATCAGTTTGGTAAACCCAAAGCGCTATTGAAAAAGCAGCAGCGCTTGACCACCCTGGAAACTGAACTCCGCGATCGCAAAAGTAAATACAACAAATATGCCAGCCGCTACTGGCAAGAATTTCTCAATCTCATGGCCATTCTTGAGACCTTTGGGGGTCTGGCGGAAGACCAACCGACGAACTTTGGCAAAATGGCGGCCGCTATTCGAGGTGAAAATGAACTGTGGCTATCATTGGCCCTCGAGTCTGGCGAGTTTGATCATCTGTTGCCCCATCAGTTTGCCGCTGCCTGTGCCGCCATTGTCACAGAAATAACCCGCCCCGACACCTGGACCCGTTATCGCACCTCTAATGCTGTGGCCAAGGCACTGGAAGGGTTGCGCTCCACGCGTCGTCAAGTCTTTCAGCAGCAACGGCGATATCAAGTTACCCTGCCTGTTGCCCTCGAATGGAATCTAATTGCTCTAGTAGAAGAGTGGGCGTTGGAAACGGAATGGAATGAACTCTGTCAAAACACCAGTCTCGATGAAGGGGATGTGGTGCGTATCCTCCGCCGCACCCTCGATATTTTGTCCCAAATCCCCCATGTCCCCTTTCTGTCGACTACAGTGAAGTCAACCGCTCGTCAGGCCGCGTATCTCCTTAACCGTTTCCCAGTAAATGAAGCCGGGGAGATGCTGAAGCCCCCAAATACGGGTACTGATGATGACGGCAATGCCACAGGTATTGCTGCTGAAGAAGAATAATTGTGACAGCACGGGCTACCCACGATTGCCTAACCCATCATTCTCCATGACCTCTACTTCACTATTGATTCAATCTAAAACCCTGGCCCGTGCTCAACGGGCGGTAAGATGTGCACCGTTTTATATGAAATTACTGGTAGCGATGCGATCTCAAAGCGTGTCACTGCGTGCTATCAGTGACGATCGAGGCATGCTCAGCGGTTACACGCGTCAACCCCTATCGGAGGTTGCTGTTGATAATCATTTGGGCTGGCTTATGAGCGTGGGTATTATGCGTCGAGAGGTTGATGGACAAGGCTTAACCGATAGTTTTCGTCTCACTCCTGTGGGGCGGCAGCTGGTAGAGCAATGGGAAGCCGCAGGTCGTCCGGATTCTACGGGGAGTCCTCTGGATTATTTACTCAATGCCAGAAATCGCTGGTTGAGACTACCGACCTGGTTGTAACAATCAGGTTAATTTTGAGATCGGCACTCGTTCTCATTAGGACAGTAACACCGACGATGCCTAAAGGATAAAGTTTGGGTAAAGTGATGCAATAGTGCTGGTACGTAAATCTCGTTCAAGTTGAAGCTAATGGCTTCTCCTACAGAAAAACTACAGTTCTGTTTGTGGACACGATTACACCGTCAATGCATTATCTAGCTATTTCCAGCAGCATTGCTGGCCGTTCTTATCTCAGCTATAGACTAGCCAATACTCATATTGAAAGCCGTTATTCCCATTTACTATTTCAACTCACTATCTCAACCCATAAAGAATTCAATTAGACCCGGAGACGCTTTAGCATGAAGGCCATTATGGTAGTGGGCACCACCTCCCACGCGGGCAAATCCCTACTCGTCACAGCACTTTGCCGTATGCTGAGCCGTCGGGGTTGGCGAGTCGCTCCTTTTAAGGGGCAAAATATGGCACCTAGCACCTATGTCACGTCTAATGGTGCTGAAATTGGTTATGCCCAGGCACTTCAGGCTTGGGCAGCGGGAGTCTCTCCCCAAGCCGAAATGAACCCAGTCTTGCTTAAGCCCCAGGGCAATGGTGCCTCTCAAGTCATCATCAAAGGACGTCCCGTTGGGCAAACCACACCCACTCATTACTATGAAGCCTACTTTGAAACTGGGTGGCAGGCTGTCCAAGAAAGTTTGGCTCGATTAGGGCAAGAATTTGACTTACTACTTTGTGAAGGGGACGGCAACCCTGCCGAGATCAATATCAAGCATCGAGACCTGGCCAATATGCGAATTGCTAAGGCTCTGAATGCTCCTACTATTTTGGTGGCTGACATTGACCGAGGGGGAGCCTTTGCCCATATCGTTGGTACCCTTGAACTGTTAGAGCCTGATGAACGAGCCCTGGTTAAAGGCATCATCATCAACAAATTTCAAGGGCAGCAAAGTCTTCTGCAGCCTGGGATAGAGTGGCTGGAAAAACGTACAGGTATTCCTGTCTTAGGAGTTTTGCCCTGGATTCATAGCGCTTTGCCAACGGCAGGGTCTCTGGCATTAATGGATCGCCCCATAGAAAAAAAATCCGCCGAACTCAACATTGCCGTCATTCGATTGCCACGAATTTCTAATTTCACGGACTTTGATCCCCTGGAAGCTGAGCCCTCTGTCAATGTCAGATATCTCAGCCCCAAAGATGATTTAGGGCATCCCGATGCCGTCATTTTGCCGGGCACTAAAACCGCCATTGCTGACCTATTGATTTTGCAGCGTACGGGCATGGCTGAAGCCATTCAAAACTATGCCGCAGCAGGGGGAACCGTACTGGGGATTTGTGGCGGATTTCAGCTGATGGGTCAAATGCTGGCTGATCCAGAAGGATTAGAAGGGCAAGAAGGCCGGTTTAGAGGGTTAAGCATTCTTCCTCTCCGCACGGTGATCACCCAAAATAAAGTTGCGCGGCAACGTTCTGTGAGTTCTAAGTATCCTCAAGAAGGACTACCGGTTAACGGCTACGAAATTCACCATGGTCGTACTCAACTGGTTATGACCCCCGAAGGTGGTGAACCAGAGCCTAAATTTCAGCCTATTTTTGATGACCGTAGCCTGGGTATTGTGGATGAAACTGAATCTCTGTGGGGAACCTACCTACACGGCATCTTTGACAATGGTCCCTGGCGACGAGCCTGGCTAAATCGCCTACGGCAGCAGCGAGGGTTAGGTTCTTTGCCCACAGGTATTGCCAACTATCGCGAAGAGCGTGATACCGCACTTAATGATTTAGCCAATACGGTTGAAAAATATATCAACCTGGACCCGATTCTCAGTCAGTCCTAGGGCCGTATCAAAGCTAAAAAATCGGTTTAGGGGTCATGACCGCGGCTGGTGAGTTGTGCTACGCGTGAGCCCATGGCCCGGTGGGGCATTTATGGCGAGTTTTGAAACCGCTTGTCAATGCTTCATGGGGAGTTTAGCGTGGACAGACCCCATTTTTGCTGGACCGACTGTGGGACCATAGGGCAGTCCCCTATCGATAAAATTTAAAGATGCCCCCTACAGATGTTGGAATTTTAGCCCTGGGTGGCTTAGCGGCGGGAATTTTAGCGGGATTATTGGGGATTGGTGGCGGAGTTCTGATGGTGCCGCTGTTGCTGCTGTTTGGCATTAATGTCGATCAAGCTGCGGCCACTAGCTTACTGGCTATTCTGATTACAGCAACCACCGGTAGTTTTCAAAACTGGCGGATGGGATATCTCCAACCTAAACAAGTTTTGTTACTAGCGATGCCAGCCATTGCTCTGGTGATTGTCGGCACAGAAGTTGGGGCGTTATTGGCAGAACATTGGCGCAGAGCTGCGTTTGGCACTCTTTTATTGGCCAATATTTATCTAGTCAGCTTTAAGAAACGAGTTGCTGCTACCGCTCAACCCAACCCAATATCTCCGCTAGCTGCTCGACTCATCACTGGCAGTTCTTCAGGATTTATGGCTGGATTGTTCGGCGTGGGTGGCGGCGTGATTATGGTACCTCTCCAGCTCTTACTCATGGATGTTGGCATGAAAAATGCCGTGCGTAATAGTTTGGCGGTTATTTCTCTGACGTCCCTCGTTGCCTGTGTCCACAATGGAATGAAGGGGGATATTGTCTATGGTGCTGGTTTAATCCTAGGGCTAGGTGGCTTAGTGGGTGTGCAAATCAGCGCCCGATTTTTACCCAAATTGCCCGAACATGTGGTCAGTTTGCTCTTTCGTATACTGCTGTGTATCTTGTCAGCCTATGTATTTTGGCAAGCTTGGCAGGTGTACTCGTCAGGTTAAGACACTGTGCAATAGTTTATCGAACTCCCAATCCTATTCCCTAGCGAGTGGGTGGGTGACCACACCAGCGAAGAGACCGCACCAGCGAAGCGACCTCACATTCATGGCAATTGGGGTGATTTATTTGGACGCAAATACCTTAATTTTGGCCACTTAATTCTGGCCAAACATGAAAACAGGTACCAAATTCAATTTAGTACCTGTTTGCTAACCGTCAACAGCTAGCTTCTATGTATTTGATTTCCATTCAATTCTGGTGAAAGCCTACAGACTAACTGCGAGTAATGCAGCGAAAAATTTTACCAGATGAGCCTCTAATCGCTCACTAGATTTGACCCATCAACTATTCTCTAGTCTGAATATAAAGAATAAGTAGAAATACAGTCGGCACAAATACGAACAGGATGCTGGCTACAAACCCCAGATTATTAACTTCCATAGGACTTAGCTACTATTCTCGCAACAACAAACCACATGGGTAAGCATATCATTCTGCTTAAACTCAATGAACCCAATGGTCGATGAATTGCAATTTGCCATACGTCAACCAAGACAGACAGCAAAGTGATCGAACCAAAGGCTCTTAAAGGCCTGGTTCAAGCTGGCTAGAACGCATGTCCAGGCTACCTTTTTTTCTTCTTGGGTTTAGTGATTACACTGACCGGGCCATTGACTAATGTTTGGCAGGCCAGGCGACAATTATCTGAGCGTTTTTTTAGTCTTTTTTCTTCAACTGCTGTGCGGGGCGATAAATTATGTAACCCTTCGGCAACTTCGACAACGCATAGGGCGCATTGGCCATACCCACCGCAGTTCATCATTTTGCCAGTTAACGTATAAATATCAATGCGATTATCTATTGCCTTCTGGCGCAGATTTGCGCCATCCGCCGCTGTGATCTCAACATCTTCGTTAATAAACTTAATAGTGGGCATCGAATAGCTCCAAAGGCAATCGTTATAAAGTCGAGAACGCCGTGAATGGCTCTATTCAATGCAAGCTAACTTGCATTGAATTATGAACTCTAGTTACACTTCTTTATACACTTTAATCTTAGGATTTGAGTGTATTAGTCCGTCGGGAATCGTCTGGATTCATTGCCGCATGAGGTTATCTATCCATCATTGCTAACTTTCTTTGGCCTGAAATAAAAATCTTTGGGTCTTAGTTTGGGGGGGATGGGTCGATCTGGTAGCCTATTTGTATCGGTATTTTAATGTACGGCTAACATTTCCAAACTAGGAGGAGGCGCGTAGTCAATGGGACTACCCTGGTACCGGGTACATACAGTCGTTATTAACGATCCCGGACGACTGATTTCTGTACACCTAATGCATACTGCACTTGTAGCAGGCTGGGCTGGCTCTATGGCCCTGTTTGAGCTTGCTACATTTGATCCAAGTGATCCTGCCCTGAACCCCATGTGGCGTCAGGGTATGTTTGTTCTTCCCTTCATGGCTCGCCTCGGTGTAACCGGGTCTTGGGGCGGCTGGAGTGTGACCGGCGAGACAGGTGTTGATCCTGGCTTCTGGTCCTTTGAAGGTGTTGCTTTGGCACACATCGTGCTATCTGGCCTACTGTTCTTAGCGGCAGTGTGGCACTGGGTTTTCTGGGATTTGGATCTATTCCGTGACCCCCGAACTGGTGAGCCCGCATTGGACTTGCCTAAGATGTTCGGTATTCATCTGTTCTTATCTGGTTTACTTTGCTTCGGATTTGGAGCATTTCATCTCACCGGTGTTTGGGGACCTGGCATGTGGGTGTCTGATCCCTTTGGCATTACCGGACACGTTCAGCCTGTGGCTCCTGAATGGGGCCCTGGTGGGTTTAACCCCTATAACGCAGGCGGTATCGTAGCGCATCATATTGCTGCTGGTATTGTCGGTATTGTTGCTGGTCTATTCCATCTGACAGTGCGACCACCCCAGCGTCTATACAAGGCGTTGCGGATGGGTAATATCGAAACCGTTCTATCCAGTAGTATTGCAGCTGTATTTTTTGCGGCATTTATCGTAGCCGGTACCATGTGGTACGGCAACGCTACTACTCCTGTTGAACTGTTTGGCCCTACTCGTTTCCAGTGGGATGGTGGCTATTATCAGCAAGAAATTGAGCGGCGTGTTCAAGCTGATATGGCCGATGGTCTAAGCATTGCTGAGGCGTACCAAAATATTCCTGAGAAGCTAGCTTTCTATGACTATGTTGGCAACAGCCCTGCTAAGGGTGGTTTGTTCCGCGTAGGTCCTATGGATAGTGGCGACGGTATTGCTACTGCTTGGTTAGGTCATCCTGTGTTCAAGGATGGAGAAGGCCGTGTACTTTCTGTACGTCGTTTGCCTAACTTCTTTGAAACTTTCCCAGTTATTCTGACTGACTCCAGCGGTGTTGTGCGTGCGGATATTCCGTTCCGACGGGCTGAGTCTCAGTACAGTATTGAGCAAACGGGTGTGAATGTTACCTTCTACGGTGGTGAACTTGATGGTCAGACCATTAAAGATCCTGCTCGTGTGAAGCGTTACGCTCGTAAAGCTTTGTTAGGTGAACCGTTCGAGTTTGATCTTGAAACTCTGGATTCTGACGGTGTATTCCGTTCTAGCCCTCGTGGTTGGTTTACCTTTGGACATGCGGTCTTTGCACTGTTGTTCTTCTTTGGCCACATCTGGCATGGTTCCCGTACTCTATACCGCGACGTATTCGCTGGTATTGACCCCGATCTCTCTCCTGAGCAGGTCGAGTGGGGCTTATTCCAGAAGGTTGGTGATACTAGTACTCGGATCTAATGGCCGTTTACAGGTGTTAGTTTGAGTGAAAATGGCTCAGCAAGTTTCGCTGGGCCATTTTTTTGGGATAATGTTGTAACTGGCAGCCCTTGCTGGTGTCTACGGCAATGGCAATTAAATATTGATTGAGTAGGACTAAACCATGGAAAGTGTTGCTTATATTTTGATTTTCACCCTGATCATTGGTACGCTCTTTTTTGCGATCGCATTTCGCGAGCCCCCTCGGATTAAAAAGGACTAGTCGCCTATTGCTGCTAGTCCTGAGCTTCGATATAGCTAGTCTTTAGAAGCTCTATCTGTTAACCCTAGTGGTATGGATGACATAATAGAGGTACTAACTTTTTTGCGTTTAGCGAAGTTAGCCTCTATTTTTGTTTTAAGCGTGCTCTAATGAGCGGACCACTCTAATGAGCGGTCCTCACTTTACTGATTTTGGGCTTAGTGGTCTATGCAATGTCCCTTTTGCCAGCATCCCAGCAATCGCGTTTTAGAATCTAGATCAGCTGAATCTGGTCGTAGTATTCGTCGTCGCCGGGAATGTCTAAAGTGCAATAGCCGGTTTACCACCTATGAGCGCATTGAATATGTGCCCATTACTGTGATTAAGCGTAACGGCGACAGGGAATTATTTAACCGCTCCAAGCTCTTGAGAGGAATTATGCGGGCTTGTGAAAAAACAGGTCTTGAGTCTAACCGTCTGGATAACATAGTTGACAATATCGAGGCAGATTTACAACAGCGTTCTGCTCGAGAAATTGCTAGTGCAGACATTGGGGAGATGGTATTGCAACAGCTTCAGCCAATAAATGAAGTTGCCTATGTCCGGTTTGCGTCCGTATACCGGCAATTTACAGGCATTCGTGATTTTGCCGATACCCTAAGCCATTTGCAATCGAGTGATACTGACGCTGATGCGAATGCTTACGTTGCCAATAGCAATCGTAATGGTTCAACATTAACTGTTTAAGAGTATCGACGATTGCTGCTAGCCTCATTCACCCATTGATCGAAATCAATCCCGTAATATTCAGTGACAGCAGACCTAAATTCACTTATCATAAATAGTCTTGCGAAGGTTTGTGTATTTTGCTAATTTTCGGTGTGGATTCCCCTGTCGAACCCCCCTGTGTGTTAGCATTACTTGCTTTGTAAGGCTCTAAGTCCTGATCTTAGTTCAGGTTCATGTCAGTTGCTGAGCTGCACACTGCTTGGCTTAACATGGCTGACTACTCAGAGTTATTTAGTAAAAGGTTAACGGTAGCGCATTTTCGGTGATGCCCTAGCCTTGTCTGAGATAAAATCTGGATCAATGTAGGGGCGGCACACAGACCCACAACATGTCCACTCGATTATGGAGAAACCGTAGGAAACATATAGCATGGTCAATCTTGAAACGACACAAGCCGATATTGGTTTTACTCATGAAGACTTTGAAGCTTTATTAGATCAGTACGATTATCATTTCAGTCCTGGAGATATTGTCCCAGGGACTGTTTTTAGCATCGAGCCTAGGGGCGCTTTGATTGACATTGGTGCAAAAACCGCTGCATACTTGCCCATTCAAGAAATGTCGATCAATCGTGTCGAAGCTGCGGATGAAGTGCTTCAGTCGAATGAGACTCGTGAATTTTTTATCTTGACAGATGAAAATGAAGATGGTCAGCTAACCCTTTCCATTCGTCGCATTGAATATATGCGGGCATGGGAGCGAGTGCGTCAGCTACAGAATGAAGATGCAACCGTTCGTTCTGATGTCTTTGCGACTAACCGTGGTGGTGCTCTCGTTAGAATTGAAGGCCTACGCGGATTTATTCCGGGTTCCCATATTAGTACCCGTAAGCCCAAGGAAGACCTGGTAGGAGAGGCGCTTCCCCTCAAGTTTTTAGAAGTTGACGAAGAACGTAACCGTCTAGTGTTGAGTCATCGTCGTGCTCTGGTTGAGCGTAAGATGAATGGCCTTCAGGTGGGCGAGGTTGTCATTGGCGCGGTACGGGGTCTCAAGCCCTATGGTGCCTTTATTGATATTGGTGGTGTTAGCGGTCTGCTACACATTTCTGAAATTTCTCACGACCACATTGACACACCCAATACGGTGTTGAATGTGAACGATGAGATTAAGGTCATGATCATCGACCTCGATGCTGAGCGTGGTCGGATTTCGCTGTCTACTAAGCAGCTTGAGCCAGAACCCGGTGACATGGTTAAGAACCCTGACATTGTGTTTGAGAAAGCTGAAGAAATGGCTGAGCGGTATCGTCAGCAATTGCTGAAAGCGGCCGAAGCCGAAGCCGCTGCCGCTGCTGGTGGTGATGATGAGGCGAGTGCTGATAGTGAAGAAGAAGTATACGAGGAAGATGAAGCAGCGATGGCTGTTGCTGAGTAATCAGTTGAAGTTATCAAGTCGTATGTTTGATTGACTTGTTTCTTTCATTAGCTTGATAGGCTTTTATTTAATTAAAATGTGGGGTTTATGCCCCACATTTTTTTATGGGTTATTTCAATACCAGCTGTGGCCAGCATTTTCTGTAATGACAAACTCTTTCAAGACGTCGATGCTGTTTTTTTAGACAAGGACGGCACCCTTGCTGATGTTGCCAACTATTTAAGCCAGTTAGGACGCCGCCAGGCGCAGTTAATGGAGCAAGCGTTGCCCCGATTGCCTGGAGTGTATGAATTGACCTTGAAAGCCTTAGGGATGACGCCTGAGGGACTAACGGCGTCGGGGTTAATGGCTGTGGGTAGTCGACAAGAAACGATTGTTGGTACAGCTGCCGCTGCGGCCATTGCAGGCTGTCCATGGGTGCAGGCGGTAGATTTGACGACGGCCACCCTGGCTTTAGCAGATCAACAGTGTGCTCCTAAAGCTGTTTACACCCCATTGCTGCCAGGTGTTTTAGAGTTCTTAAAACGACTTAAACAGGCCAATTTAAAGGTTGTCATGGTGTCGGCAGATTCGCAGAACAACCTGGAATCGTTTGTGCAGCAATACCAATTGCAGGCCTACTTTGACCATATTCAAGGCGTCAGCAGTCAGCATCCTGCTAAGACTGCGCCTGACTTTTTACTGGCAGCTTGCCAGGCCATTGGGCTTTTGCCTCGCCAAGGCATCGTCATTGGAGATTCTGCGAGTGATTTAAAGATGGCGGATGCTGCCAGGGGGTTTATTGGTTATTTGGGGGGATGGCAGCCAACGTTATCGGTCACCGATATCTTGGGCAATGCTGATGATGACCAATGGCAGCAGCATGCCTTTGCTAAGGATTTTGGTCAGATTATAGTGAGGTCAGATTGATCTAAATATAGTCTGGTTTTGTCGGTACGCCAGCCTGCATAAAAAAATGGAGGTGAGAGTCAATCACCTCCAAATTCAACCTTGATTTACATATTTGTGCATCTGAATTATTGCTATTGTGTGGGCTATGTCTAGAGAACTCAAGTGACGATGCGTCACAGTTGGTAGCCCTAGAGGGCATGGATAAGTTGAGGACGATAGACTAAATTGGTAGTACTGCCCTAATGCATTAGGACAGTCATGTCCCAGGTTAGCTACGGCAATGTAGGGTTTTAGAGATATGTATTGTCTTGACTAGCCTGACAGGTGTAACCAATGCTTTTCGGAGTGAGCTGATGTCACCTTTTCCGGTCTATCGTCCTAAACGTTTATCGTTAGGGCCGCTTGAAGCAGAGATTTTAAGTATTCTGTGGCAGCTGGGTACTACATCAGCTACAGCTATTCACGAGCAAATTTTGGAAGATATTGATCGCGATTTGACCTATTCATCAGTGGCGACTGTTTTACGGCGTCTTGAAAGCAAGGGATGGATTGCTAAGCGCCGGGTAGGCAGAGCGTATCATTGGGAAACGTTGGTATCGGCAGATAATGCTAAAGTCCTGGAATCTCATGAACGTTTGCAGCAGTTTTTAGCTGCTAGCAATCCAGATATTGTGGCGGCTTTTGCAGATACCTTGGATCAAGATAGTTTGGAGCAGTTGGAGGCGATTACCCAACGCATTCAGGCGGCGCGCAGGGCTCGGGCAGTTCAGCAGGAGCAGCAGCCATGATGCATGTGAGTTTAATGGCAGGCGCGATCGCAATCGCAATCTTATTACGCCTCGTCTTCACCCATCGCTGTTTAGAAAATGCCCAATGGTTAGCGGTATTGTCTTTGTTGATTGTTTCACCGCTGCTTTTACTAACAACCGCTGTGGCCATTGTTATCATGGGTCCCCATGGTCATATGGTGAACCCTATGGAAGGCTGGTTGAGCTACGCCACAGCCTGGTTATTTTTGGGCATAAGTTGTGGCTTGTTGGCTTACTTGGGATGGCAGGCTCACATCAGCATTAAGGCCATACAGCAATACCCTCAAACTTTGGTGCAGAATACCCCCAGTCGCATTATGTCTGAGGACAGTGCATTTAGTGCCCAAATCGGTCTTTGGTCATCAGAATTAGTCCTCAGTCAGGGGCTGATTAATAGCCTGGACAGTGACCATTTAGCCGCTGTCATCGCCCACGAACAAGCCCATAGTTATTACCACGATACGTTTTTATTCTTTTGGCTAGGCTGGCTACGCCGACTTACAGCATGGTTGCCCTATACCGATGACCTGTGGCAGGAACTGTTATTACTGCGAGAAATTCGGGCCGATCATTGGGCGACGCGTTCAGTTGATCCCATTATGTTGGCAGAGTCGTTGGTACAAGTAATTGCTGCACCACTGTCTCCGATTACAACCGTTAACTTTAGTTGTACAGCGCCTAAGAGCCGCCTCAGCCGTCGGATTGATGCGTTGTTAGACCAGCAACACCATGACTATGGTTTTCAGCCTCAGTGGTCAGCTATGACCTATGGCTACATTGCTAGGCTGGTGTTTGGGATATTTCCCCTTTGCTCAATTCCGTTTCATTACTAAGTGGGCTGCACAAAAACGAACTTCCAGGCAGTGGGCTGTGGTTTTTACAGTGCAATTGTTCTGTACTAAAAAGGGACATCGGGGCCAGGCTCTGACGAAGGCTGTGTTTTGCCACCCTGAGATTTCTCCGTTTCAGCAGGTTCATCATCTAAATTGACAATTTGACCATTAAAAAACTGAGCAAAGCTTTTCACACTACGTTCTAAATCACTGTCATTTTTCCAGGTTGTTGGTTCGGCAGAGGCTTCTGTTGGCGGTGTTGCCGGTGGTGTTGCAGGCGGTGCTGACGGAGATGGCTTTACGGTGGCAGCATCTGACTGAGAGGGACGGGGCGCAGCAGGGATGACTGGTGGCGGTACTGCCCGCACATCAGGTACAGGCGTTTTGTTATGGGGAGCCGCCGGAGAGGGGAGGGTTGACGGTGATACGGTTGCCTCTTGCTCTGTTTCAGGTTTAGCTGCAACCACCATGGTGACGCGAATCTTATGACCAAAAACCTTATCAAAGGCTGTTTCCACATTGCTCAACCGGTCTTGAGCCATGCGCATTAGTGGCTGAGAGCGAATGCCAACGGTGGCTTCTACCCCATCACAGTTAAGTAATTGGGCTTGTTGACGCATTAAAACGGCGGTGCCCATGGGCATTTCGCGGGCTCTAGCCATATTTTCCATTTGAGCAACAATTTTGGCCCAAATATCACTCAGACTCCCCATTGCTGGAGCGTTGGATATCTCTTCTGATGCTATTTTTGGTGCTGGGGCAACAGTTTTTTCAGGAGAAGCATTAACGGTAGCAGCTACCGCTGGCTCAGGGACTGAAGGCTCAGCCACGGGAGGAGGCACGTCGGCTGACTTAACCACTTTGTTGTCAGACGGGGTGGCTGATGTAGAGGGAGGTTTGACGGGAGGTTTGACGCTGGAAGAGGGAGGCTGATCTGGCTGCTTTGTTGCTGTTACTGCTGTTGTTGTAGCTGGCGCTGTTGGCACAATCACAGCTGGTCCTGTGCCAACATTAACTTGCCCTTGAGCTGACGGTAACAATCCCATCAGGGTGATTTCTAACCATAGTCGGGGTTGTGTTGTATTTTTTACCTGTACCTCAGTGGTCCGTAAATGTTGTTGACTGGCGAGCAACAACGGCATGGGTAATGCCTCAGCAAAGGCCACCATCTCAGCCCAAATTGGGGGAGTAATGGCAACCAGGTCTCTGCGCTCGCCTGCTGTTTTCGCAATCAGCAAATCGCGATAAAACGCCACCAGACTCTGCAACACCATCAGGGGTTCTCGCCCTCGGTCCATTAGCTGGCGGGCTACCATGAGTACCTGAGCACCATTATCTGCGCCGATTGCTTGCACTAGGGCCAATAAATCCCGTTCAGAAACGGCACCTACTAGATCCCAGACAGCTTCAATGGTGATTTCTCCTTCTAAGAGTCCCAGCTGATCGAGTAAGCTTTCTGCATCACGCAAGCCGCCCTGGGAAAGCTGGGCGACAAGCTGAAGGGCATCGGGGGCAATGGCAATAGACTCTTGTTTGGCAATGTAGTCTAGGTGCTGCACCATGGCATCCAGGGGAATTCGACGAAAGTCAAACCGCTGGCAACGAGAAATGATGGTGGGTAAGACGCGCTGGGGATCGGTGGTAGCCAGGACAAAAACAACTTGGGGTGGGGGTTCTTCTAAGGTCTTGAGCAGGGCATTAAAGGCTGCCGTGCTTAACATGTGGACCTCGTCTAGGACGTAAAGCTTATGACGACATTGTACGGGGGCAAACTGAGCCCGTTCGATGAGCTCTCGGATATTGTCTACACCTGTATTGCTGGCAGCGTCAATTTCAACGATATCCAGGGATGCGCCCACGGTGATTTCACGACAAACCTGACAGGTGCCGCAAGGGGTCGCGGTCGGAACATCACTGTTTAAACAGTTGAGCGACTTTGCTAAAATGCGTGCGCTAGACGTTTTTCCAGTACCCCTGGGGCCACAGAAAAGATAGGCTGGAGCAATTCGATTTTGCTGGAGGGCGTTTGAGAGTGTAGTTGCGATCGCATCTTGCCCAACTAATTGGGCGAAGGTTTGGGGACGATACTTGTGATGTAGCGGTTCGTAGGCCATAGACATCATGCCCTACATATCAACAGATACAAAAAATGGATACAAAAAACTGGCCAAATAACAGCTAAATAAAAGGAACACGCCCAACGAACTATAGGCATGTCAATTATATAAAAGCCTAAGTGCTATTTAGATGATTGCCATAGTATCTTTAGTAGTTTGCAAACCTTGCCATCGAGTCAACCATTTGGGCCAACGGCTAAAACGTTTGCAAAGGCGTACCTCATTACCTTTAGGTGACCAATGCACCTGATCAAATATCTGGTATAGGATGAATAAACCACGACCACAGTCCCCCATACTTTCATTGTCATCCCCTTCAGGGCAAATACGACAGCTATGGGGAAGATCAAAACCATTGCCTTGGTCCGTAATTATCCACCAATAATGGCCCTGAACTTCGGCATACTGTACAGACACTTGCTTACCAGGATCTAGGCTATTGCCATGCTTGGCTGCATTAACTAATGCTTCTTGTAGCCCTAACCACAACTCATCACGCATTTGTGAAGGGGCATGCTCCAGCAAAGTATCAATAATTGGATACAGATATAAAGTGGACGCGAAACTCAGCTTGTCCCACTTTATTCCATTGGATAATGTCATTACACCAACCATGCAATCAATCCCCAACATCGAGCCAATCGCTCATTAATGCCAGATTCATATGTCAACACAAACTGTAACTTTAGGAAAAATTAAATTGATTGAGCTATAGAGATGAAAAAACCATTTTTAAAAGAGGTGTATGCAATACGTACTACAGGGAGTTAATCAGTCTTATTGCACTTCTTTAATATATCAGATCTGCAATAAGTCAAACGAAAAAACCGGAAAAACTATGGAATCAATTGCTAAATTTTAGTTTTCCTCCAGCAATACTAAAAATATTTTTTCAATCGCTTTCACTATGAGATCCATCTCTATAACTCAATTACCTTGTTCGAATGAATACACTATGGCAGATGGCTTTGGTTACCTTTGTTAGCTTTAGAAACCTCAATCAATAAATGATTCTATGTATGTAATCAGACATTAGTATGCACCTTGCCAATAGAGCTCTTTCATGAATAATTGAAACGCATCTATGCTAGAAACTAATGTCTTCTATAACGAAGCATCTAACTTTATCTCTGAGTAACGGCTAATTGACCCATATGAGTTTAATTATATTGTCACCATAATCAGATGATTTAAGATTCAGCAATTTCAACTAGATGCTCGTACGTTATATTGAACAATTTGTTTGGTTCTCCGAACAAATACGGTTGATATTTCACGATGCAGATTTTGACTTGGCTGCAGATTTTTTCTCGGCAGGCATAGATGCAACTCAAGTACTCTATACGCTGAAATCTTCTAATTTCTTCCTTGATGGCTAGTACTTCTGCTTTCATTGGGCAAAGATGACAATGTGCTGGCCTCGCACTAACATTATTAGGCCTTTGCAACCCAATAAAATGCCAAGGTGCCATTGCCCATTGGCCATTCCCTGGACTTTAATTTGTATACAGTCCCCTTATGCTTATCTAGATATAGATAGCCCTAATTAACTTCTTACTAGTAGTCCCAATCGTGTGAGCTATTGACTCATGGCAAGTATTGTCGAGCGGTTTCAGCAACGATGTCCGAATCATCTTTGGCCAATGTCATTAGCGTAGGTAGAACATCCTCAGCATTAGGCGTATGGACATAGTGGCTAAGCGCTTGGGCGAGACGATGTCGAACTTGCCAATCTTCATTATCTACAAATGGTAAAAGAAGTGAAATTCCCCGAGTGTCTTTTAACTCACCGAGTGCACCAATGGCTGTTAATGCCACCAAATTATTGTCAGACTTCAGCGCTTGTTGCAGTAACTCAAACCCACGGCTAGCACCGAGTTCTCCTAAACACGCAACAATACTCATTTGGACAATCCACTCAGAAGTATTGTTATAGACAGCAGCTAAATCATCGTAAGCTTCTGTTAACTGCAGTGCTCCGATCGCATCAGCGGCGGCAGCTTGCACATCAGCCTCTGGATCGTGATACAGCGATCCTTTGAGGACTGTAAGTGCTGTCTCTAGATCTTGTTTGCCGAGGGCAGAAAATTGACTAACAGCGGCATAGCGTACTCGAGAGCTACTATCACTAACGGCGGGTTGAATGAGTTCAAAGGCGATTTTTGGATCAATGTCGCGTAGTAGGTTAACAGCGCGTAACCGTTGACCTAGGTCTTCAGATGCTAGCTGTTGTTTAATTTGATCTGGCGAGATGACCATAGTGTAAGAAGTGTTTTTGCAACCAGGACGTGACGCTTAGGCGTACTGCTGAGCAAGTTCACGTACAATGTCGCCACGGGTCAGGATGCCAATAACATGTCTGTCATCATCAACGACCAATAACCGACGAATTTGTTTGTCATGCATCAGGTGGGCGGCCCGTTGCAAATCATCATCGCTTTTTACGAGGGTTACCTTACGAGACATGACATCGGCCACTGTTTGTCCGAGTGCTTTGTGGAGTTCCTGGTTATAGCGGGCTGGATTAGTCAGGTACACTACGCTGTCGAGGAGCATCACATAGGCTGGTAATGAAGCTCCGCTTACTTGCCACATCAGGTCGGTTTCCGAAATCTCACCCACAGCTTCGCCGTTATGGTCTACTACGGGCAAACCACTAATGCGGTGGGTCGCTAGTAGTTGAATGGCATCCTTGAGGGGCATATCTGGTGTAGCCGTCAAGGGCGGTGCTGTCATCATCTCACCAACTGTTTTAGCTGCCGTTGTTTTCAAGACTGTTTTGCTGGCCATAGGCGCTATAAAAAATTGTTCATATATTTCATTGTAGAAATGGTTTCCCAGTAAAACACAGCTGGTTCAAAGGTCGTTACATAGAGATATATATATTATTCGCAACGAAATAATCTGGGAAGGGTTTAATAAAGTAGGTATTGCCGATTTATTTGGGTGGTTTGTTTTGTCAATTACGCATGCATCATTGTGTGCGTGACAAGCAAAATTGTTCCTTAAGTTATCAATGCCGCCCATAACCTGCCCTAACGCTATGGCCTGTTGATTGGCTGTGGCAATTTATGTTGTTTATGTTTGACCACACAGGTAAATCGGTAGCTCAGTCCATGGCAATGCCATGGTAGAGATTACTCAAGTCGTTTCTCAGCCTTCTCTGGCGTCAGCCCCTGCCCCCTCTTCGTCGCAGCGATTTAGTATGGGGGGGCTGTGGAATATGAGCTTTGGCTTCCTCGGTATTCAGTTTGGCTGGGGATTGCAGATGGCTAATGGCAGTGCCATTTTTGAATCTTTAGGGGCCAGTCCGCATCAGCTGCCGTTATTGTGGTTAGCGGCTCCCATGAGTGGGTTATTGATTCAACCGGTGATTGGTTATTGGAGCGATCGCACCTGTACGCCTTTAGGTCGACGTCGACCGTACTTTTTGGTGGGTGCTTTACTCAGTTCAGTGGCGCTGGTGCTCTTGCCCAATGCTCCTAGTCTCTGGATAGCAGCAGGATTGCTCTGGTTGCTGGATGCATCGGCCAATGTGAGCATGACGCCGTTTCGGTCGTTTGTGGCAGATTTGGTGCCTGCCAAGCAGCAAACCCAAGGGTTTATTGTGCAGAGTTTGCTGTGTGGCCTGGGGGCAGTGCTGGCGTCGGCGATGCCGTGGTTAATTGCGCATACCACTCCACAGCTAGATGAGGTGGTGGGGGTGCCGCTGTCAATTAAGCTGTCATTTTATTTAGGGGCTGCCATATTTTTAGGTGCGGTGATGTGGACCGTGGTGACGACGCCAGAATCGGTGGAGCGGTCTGCTGTTCCTGATGCTGAGGGGGGAATGTTGCCGCAAATTTTGGGTGCCATTGCCACTATGCCGCCCACCATGCGACAGCTAGCTTGGGTGCAGTGCTTTAGCTGGTTGGGGGTGTTTTGCATGTTCCTCTATTTGCCTCCGGCCATTGCCCATCATATTTTTGGGGCGATACCTGGCACACCGCTATATGCCAAAAGTGTGGAATGGTCTGGCATTTGCCTGGCGGTTGATAACTTGGTGTGTTGTGTTGCCGCTTTGGGTATTTATGGTGTGGTGGCGCGCATAGGGGAGCGCCATACCCATAGTCTGAGTTTGTTGTGCGGTGCGATTGGGCTGATCTCTATTAACTGGATTCATCAGCCAGGGGGATTGTTGTTGCCGATGGTGGGGGTGGGAATTGCGATCGCGAGCATGCACTCACTCCCCTATGCCCTATTGTCTAAATCTATTCCAGCCGATCAAAACTGTCTGTATATGGGCATTTTCAACTGCTTTATTGTGCTACCCGAGATTGTTGCCTCGTTGGGGTTGGGCTGGGTGATGACCTGTGTAGGGTGCGATCGGATTAGTATCGTGGTGCTGGGTGGAGTTTCGATGGCGGTTGCCGCTGTTTTAGCCCAGGGAATTCCTGAGCAAGAATCTGAGATACAGCCGATTGAGCCCTTAGAGGCCTAGGGCAACCACACAGGGTTGCCCCCACAAGATTCTTACTGACCGTGACCGTGTTCTTAACTCTTTAAGAAGGCTACTAGCTGCTCTAACTTATCCCAGGCGGCACCGCTGGCAATAATCTCTTGTGCCTTAGTCACACCCTTGGCGCAGGCAGCTTCAAAGGTGTCCCCGGTGACAGCGCCCCCCACCTGCAGGGCTAAACCCGCATTCAATGCCACCGCATCCTGCTGGGCCTGGGTGCCTTTGCCCTGGAGCACATTGCGCAAAATGGTCATGTTTTCGTCTAGTTCACCGCCGCGCAGGGCTGACACATTTGCCTTGGTCAGTCCCATACTTTGGGGCTCAATGACCTTGGGCACCACCTTGCCATTGGCCAGCACGGCCAAATCCGTTTCATCTCCCAGACCCGCTTCATCTAAACCTTCGCGACCGTGGAGCACAATGGCCTGGCCCATACCCAGTTGGTTTAAGGCTTCAGCCATGGTGGAAATGACAGATGGATCAAACACGCCAATAATTTGACCTGTGGGCCGTAATGGGTTGACCAAGGGGCCAAGCAGGTTAAAAACGGTGCGAATTTTTAAGGTGCCGCGAATAGGGGCCACCGCTTTCATCGCTGGGTGCCAGCCACGGGCAAAAAGGAATGTCACACCGACCTCCTTAACCGCTGCTTTGGCTTTTTCAGGGGGCGCACTGAGGTCTACGCCCAAACCTTCTAGCACATCGGCAGACCCTACTTTACTAGAGGCAGACCGATTGCCGTGCTTGACCACTGGAATACCAGCAGCAGCGGCTACAAACGTAACGGCGGTGGAAATATTAAATGTAGAGGCTCCATCGCCGCCGGTACCGCAGGTGTCGATGCGGGGGGTGGGCAATGAATCATCGGCCTGCATACCACCCAGGGACTGGCCCTGCAATACTCGGGCCATACCCGCCAGCTCATCTGCGGAAAACCCTTTGGACTGGAGCGCGGCCAAAATCGCACCGGACATGATGGGATCGACGGATTCGGTCAACCAGCCTTGCATTAGTGACTCTGCTTGATCGACGGTGAGGGATTGCTTATCGATGAGCTGCTGGAGCAGGCTAGACCAGTTGGTAGTCATTGCAGTAGGCGTTTAGGACTTCAGTCAATAACGCTACTACACAAATAATTCAAAAGGCGAGGGTGTAGGGCAAATTTAAGAAAGGAGTGGGTAATGGAAAATTGATAATTGAAAATGAGGGGATCGCGTAGGGTAGGCACGGCCCACCGTCTATCTTTGTTGTTAAATAAACAGGCGTTCGATTTGGACTTTAATCGAGGGCATAGTCACGGGTGTGAGGGTGCCGGATGTGAGTTTTTCAATGGAGGTGTAGGTGCCTTCGTTGGATTGGCGATGAACCCAGATCTGTTTGGCTGCAATATCTACGACCCAATAGTCTTGGATGTTGTTTTGGGCGTAAATGTTGGCTTTTTCGCCTGAATCGTAGGCAAGGGTAGAGTTAGAAACTTCTATAAGCCAGTAGATATCGGTCGGACCAGGATGTTGCGAGTCGTCACGGGATTCAAGGGGGCGAACAATGGCTATATTGGGTTCGGGCTCGCCATCGTTAGGCAATGTAATCATTGCAGCGGAGAATACAATGACTTGATCGCCCAACAGGGCTTCTAGATATTTCACTCCCCGTCGATAGGTAGCCCGATGAATAGGCAGTTCTGGAGCCCTATCTACAATCTGTCCATTAATAAGCTCCACATGTCGCCCTGCTAGTAGGCTGCTGGCAATCATGTGATGATAGTCAGCCACGGTCCATTGGGTCAGGGTTTTAACCATGGGGTTTGTTAGGAGTAAAACCTACAGGCTTCTTTATTTTAATCTGCTTTAGATTTAGTCGTTAGAATAGGAACATCTAAAGCTTAGCTAATTCTCAGCCAGAGAGACATCAGTGACAGAGACCGTTCTTCTCAAGTTACCAATAGCGCTAGTGCAATAGGTATGCGAGGTTGCTGCACTCAAACAACAGCGCTTGGAGGATGTGTTGGTTGAGTGGATTTATTAAGAAAACAGCGACTTTCTTCTAGATTAGCTAAACCCCAGGGGCACCATCTGCACCCCCTTCGTAGGCCATTTGCCAGAAGTCTTTTTCCAGACGAGTAACTGTCAGAAAAGCCTTTTCAGCGTCGGCTGCAATGGTGTCATTGATATCCTTTAAAGCACTGTCAGCCTGTTGTTCCAACAGTTTTACATAGCTAGTAAACTCCGCATTGCCCCAGCGATCGGCAAATTCTGCATAGGCTGCAGGCATCGGACTATGGCTTTGCCAACCCTGATTATAGGCAAGCTCGATGGCCCAAAAACCAGTAGCTTTAACTGGGTAAGGTTGTTGAGCAAGCCCTGCCATAAACTGGCAGTAGGTTTTGCAAGTAGGTTGGAGGGATTGAGTCAGGTTTAACTGGCGTTCAGTTGCCTTTGTCTGAAACCAGTTCAGTTCATCTTTGATAACGCTAATGCCACCCAACAGCAGATCAAGATGATTCACAGGAGCTGTGATCACCAGACTGGCAGCCAGCCGCGTAAATTCGAGCACAAAATGGTAGTCTTGCACCAGCCAGGTGTTGAACTGTGATGGTTGAATGGTGCCCTGTTGACATTGAGCAAGAAATGGATGGACGGTGGCAGCTTGCCACTGGGTCGGATAGTTATCAAGCAGCTGTTGGCACGTGAGGGGCATAGGAGACTATCGAGAAAGATGACTATTTAACCATATATGGCGTTTCTCAAATACGTTGAATACACTCCGCTCACTTTCATTAGCTCTGATGCTGCCCTAGCCTAAGCCGTCAAGCCCACCTCAGACAAGGCAATCAACGCCGCATCACTCAAAAGTTCACCGCCATCCTGACCGTATAATCTGGCCACAGCACCTGTAAAACCAGCATTATAATCAAGCGCAACTTCATTCCCAACAAAGTCAGTCCGACTATCCACATAGGCAAAATCATTGGGCGAACTGGGTCCCCCCACTAAAGCACCCTGTAAAACATGTTGATTAGGATCAGGATCGTTGATATTTGTTGTTCCCGAGGCCGACCGATGGTGAATATAGTCAGGAAAGTCTTCTCCAACGCCAACAACATAACTTTGCCCCGTCGGATTGTCCCCCAAGATATAGTCAACTTGGTTGCGCGAGAATGCATCATACTGGCCGTTGGCAGCATTGACCGTATCACTATAGACTCCGGCAATAAATGCCGTATTAGCACTATATCTGAGAGAACCCCAGGAATCTAGCCAGGCCAGGCCTCCTTCAGTCGTATTGATG
>JAHQVZ010000055.1 GCA_019634055.1 Leptolyngbyaceae cyanobacterium MAG.088 | reverse complement strand
GCCGTACCCTAAACGGCCCTAGGTAGGTCAAACCGACGCTGTTGCCAGGTTACTATATTGTCGAACTACGAATGTAGTCAGACTACAGTTTGCCAGATTTTGTTGAAATCGCAACCGCTACTTAGCCAATTTCTAGAATTCATGGCTCTGGTGAGGGCTTCTTTGGGGATAGCCCTAATATAGAGATAGGAAGGCAAAGATCCTCTTGCTCTATGCTATTGATCAGTTGAAGTCTGGTGCGGCTTTGTTCAAAAGTGCTGTGCTTGATATGGGCTCTTTGCTTTCCAATAATTTTTTATAATGCCTTTTTCCTAGCCCCGTGACCTCAACTGTTTCTTCTCAGCTGTCGCAACCCGTTATTTTAGGTTTTGATCCTGGCCGCTATAAATGTGGTTTAGCGATCGTCGGGCTAGATCGTTCGCTGTGTTACCACGAGGTGATCTTGGCAGAAAAAGCGATCGCACATATCGAAAGCTTGCGTCTGACGTATCCGATTTCCCTAATTGTTATGGGTGATCAGACGGGGTCTAAGCTTTGGAAGCAGGAGCTATCTGAACGTCTTAAGGAAGCGCCAAATGTGATTTTGGTGGATGAGCGCTATAGCAGTTTGGAAGCGCGCGATCGCTACTGGGAAATGTTTCCCCCTAAGGGGCTAAATCGCATTGTGCCTCAGAGTATACGCACCATTCCCCGGCCTATTGATGACATTGTGGCCATTCTGCTGATTGAACGATATCTAAATAAGCTGACTGAGGTAGAGATTTAGGTGACGCCGCATTATATAGCGTTTCTCAAATGGCTTGAATATAACCCACTCACTACTCACGATTCACCATTCACTTACACAACCAGGATGTATTCATATCAATCGGGAACTGCTATAGATTCAATGCCGAGCTTTGAAACATCACCCAAGACAGAAAAAAGTTGCTAATGAAAATAGCGAGTAAGGCTGTGACGACTGCGGTGGTAGTCGATTGACCTACGCCCTTAGCGCCACCTGTGGTCGTTAATCCCCAGCTAGAGCCAATAATGGCAATTAGACCACCAAACACAAGGGACTTAATAATGGCAGCTATTAAGTCTCCCACATCCAGAAAAAAGCGAGCCGAGTCTAAAAATACAGTTTGAGAAATATTGAACATTGTGCTTGAGATCAGTAAACCGCCCGTCATCCCTGTAATAAAAGACAAGATGGTCAGTAGCGGCAACATCAATGCACAGGCAACAAAGCGGGGTAAGACCAGGTAATCCACTGGGTCTGTTTTCAATAACTGCAATGCATCGATCTGCTCGGTGACTTGCATGGTGCCAATCTCAGCCGCAAAAGCTGAGCCGACTCGACCGGCAATAATAACGGCCGTTAGCACCGGTGCTAATTCCCTGGCTAAGGTGAGTGCCAGCACCCCTCCAACGGCTGTACTCGCCCCAAAATTAATAAATTCCCGAGTCACCTGGATTGTAAATACCATGCCAACAAAGCTGGCGGTTACCAGGGTAATTAACAATGATTCTGGGCCAACGGCAGCCATTTGCTCAATAGTGTTACGCCGATGTAAAGGTCGAGTTACCAGATGCACGACCACCTGACCGCCGAGGAGAATAGCAGCCAGTAGACGCTGACTCCATTTAGCCAGGCTCGACGTAGGAAAAGCAGCAAACAAAGGGAAGAACTCCTTGATAACGGGGCAATAGCAGCTGCGGGGCTCCAGTAATTTTAGTTATTTTAATCGGTTAAGTGTTAAGTAGTGGGTTAAGCCAAGACTCTAAATGCTCTGTAATTTTATGAAAATTTAAGATTTCTCAAGTTGTCGTCTGTGTCGATGGATTGCCCGTATGGTTGGGGTGGTTATTCCTTGTGCCCATTCGGCCAAAAACGGCAGGAGGTAGAGATGGGCTTACAGTTATTGGGTTATTTGGTGCTCACGTTGGTTGTTGGCTTTTTGCTGCCTGCCGTTGGTATGGGTATAGCATTAGGGGCGCTGACGTTAGGAGTATGGTCTCCACTGTCTGCAATGAGTTCGGTAGGCAAAGATCACTTGATAGACTTTTTGATCACATTTGGTGCGGGTGATGTGGCCCATGGTTTTGTGATCATTTGTCTAACCATCAGTATTGTAGGTGGACTATTTGAGGTGTTTACGTTCTATAAATATCTCTATTTAAAATAAAGATTGCTTAAGTAGTTGTGCGGAAATGTCACTATCTTGTTGACACAACATAAAGAAAAGTATCTATGCTGGTAACGGTATTTTGCGCTGAGGTGCTATGAGCGTGACTCCGTTAGCTAGACCAAAAGTAAAGTTGCTGTGGGCAGCTATTCTAACGGTTGCAATGTTATTGGGATTCGGTGAGCCTGCATGGGCGCAGGTGGCCGTGGATCAAGAGCAAATTGCTGTTGAAGTAGATAACTCTATTCAGCCCTATCTTGATCGGGTGACTGATGCTGTCAGTGAGTTTACTCTGGATAACGGCATGAAATTTATTGTGCTGGAGCGTCACCAGGCACCCGTTGTGTCGATGATGCTCTATGCCAAGGTTGGGGCTGTTAATGAGGAGGATGGCCACACCGGTGTAGCCCATTATTTAGAGCATTTAGCTTTTAAGGGTACGACTCAAATTGGGACTAAAGACTACTCGGCAGAAGCGCCTCTGCTGCAGGAGATAGACGTGGTGTTTGATCAGCTCATGGCGGCTGAGCAAGCAGGCGATGAAGCGCAGTTGGAGGCATTGCGATCGCGCTTCGATATGCTTCAGGCACAAGCAGCAGACTACGTTGAGCAAAATAAATTTGGTCAAATTATTGAGCAGTCTGGTGGCCGGGGCCTGAATGCAACCACATCTGCTGACGCTACCCGTTACTTTTATAGCTTGCCGTCCAATAAATTAGAGCTGTGGATGTCTTTGGAATCAGAGCGCTTTATCGACCCTGTATTCCGTGAGTTTTATAAAGAAAAAGAAGTCATCCTCGAAGAGCGTCGGATGCGGGTGGATAATTCCCCCATTGGTCAAATCGTTGAAAAATTCTTAGAAGTTGCTTTTGACGAGCATCCCTATCGTCGTCCGGTAATTGGCTATCAAGACGATTTACGCTTAGCCACGCGCGAAGACATTGCCAAATTTTTTGATGCTTATTACGGTCCGAGTAATTTGATCGCTGCAGTTGTAGGGGATGTTGATCCGGACGAGGTGAAAGCGCTGGCAACCGCATATTTTGGCCGAACTCAGTCCCGTAGTCTGCCGCCTGAGGTCACTATACAAGAGCCTCCCCAGTTAGAGCCCAAAGCGTTTGAACTCACCTTGCCGAGTCAGCCTTGGTATTTAGAAGGCTTCCATCGTCCTGGCATCAATCATCCTGATCATGTGGTCTACGCCATGATTGAGAGTATTTTGGTAGGTGGTCGCACATCCCGCATGTACCAAGACATGGTGGAACAGTCCCAAGTCGCTCTGAGTATTGGTAGCGCCAATGGATTCCCTGGCGATCGCTATGACAATATTTTGCTGCTTTATGGCCTGACAGCGCCTGGGCACACCGTTGATGAAATGGCTGAGCGTATGGATGTTTTGCTCACACAGCTTAAGCAAGAGCCTGTGACATCTGAGGAACTAGAACGCGTAAAAACCCAAGCCAGGGCATCTATGTTGCGAAGTCTAGATTCCAACTCCGGCATGGCGAGCTTGTTAACAGAATACGAAGCAAAAACCGCTGACTGGCGTAATGTCTTTGAAGAATTAAAAGCGATTGAAGCCGTTACCGCTGAAGATGTGCAACGGGTAGCTCAAGCAACGTTTGTTCCTAGTAATCGTACCGTTGGTAAACTGCTATCGGCAGAATCATGACGATTTTCGGGTTTTTGCCCTTGTGTGGGCAATGCTCGCCCTAATGCCCACTGCCTATTCCCTATTCCCCTGATTCTGATATGTTCTGGTTTTCCAAACGTCGTCTGACCACAGGCTTTTTTCTAGCTATGGTTGCCTTGGGCTTGGCTCTTACCTTGGGGTGGAGCAAGCCTGCCAACGCGGTGACGGCACGTCATTATATCGATTTAGACTTTGAACCCCTAGGCGAAATTCAAATTCCTGATTTTGAACGCTATGAGTTGCCCAACGGAATGGTCGTGTATCTCATGGAGAAGCATGATTTACCTTTAGTGAGTGGCTCCGCTACGTTTAAGACTGGTGAATTTATGGAGCCTGAGGATAAGACGGGGCTGGCTGCCATTATGGGAGAAGCTATGCGGGTCGGGGGAACGGCTAACTATACCCCTGATCAGCTCAATCAATTTCTAGAGCAGCAAGCTGCATCGGTGGAAAGCAGTCTCGGTGCAACGACAGGCAGCGCTAGTTTTAGTGCCTTGAGTGAAGATTTGGCTGATGTATTTTCGATTTTTGCAGACGTGATTCAGCAGCCTGCCTTTGCCCCAGAAAAAATTGACTTGATTAAGAGTCAATATCGTGGAAGCATTGCCCGTCGTAATGATGACCCTGATGATGTCACCACCCGTGAGTTTCGCAAGTTAATCTACGGCGATGAGAGTCCGTTTGCTCGCATGGTCGAGTATAGCGACATTGACAATATTTCACGGGATGATGTGGTGGATTTTTATCAAACTGCGATTCAGCCCAGGGGCACAATTTTAGGCATTAGCGGAGATTTTGATGCGGTTCAGATGAAGGCACTCATTGCCGAGTTTTTTGCTGATTGGTCACCGTCGGTGATTGCCAAGACTAATGTGGAGGTGCCCCAGCCAGATCAGCAAACCAATGGTCTATATGTGATCGATCAGCCCCAGCTGACCCAAAGTTATATCCACATTGGTCATTTAGGCGGTCGCTTAGATAACCCTGACCATGCACCCATGGTGATTCTCAATGAGGTGCTAAATGGTTTTGGTGGTCGTCTATTTAACGATATCCGTTCGCGTCAGGGTCTGGCCTATGTGGTTTATGCGTTCTGGAGTCCTCGCTATGATTATCCTGGTCTGTTTATTGGCGGTGGTCAAACCCGGTCTGACGCGACAGTGCCGTTTATTCAAACCATGTATAAGGAGATTCAGCGAGTACGCCTGGAGCCGATCACAGCAGAGGAATTACAATTTGCCAAGGATGCTGTGCTCAACAGTTTTGTATTTAACTTCGCCACACCAGAGCAAACCCTATCGCGGCTGATCCGCTACGAGTATTACGGCTATCCATCAGACTTTGTTTTTCAGTTTCAGAAAGCGGTTGAGTCCGCCACGGTGGAGCAGGTATTGGCGGCTGCCCAGCGTAATCTTAAGCCCAGTGATTTAGTCACCATTGTGGTCGGTGACATTGAGGCGATTAATCCATCGCTTGGCACCTTGGCTGAAGAGGTGAAAATTACCCCGATAGATATCACTATTCCTGAGCCATCGGTCTAGAGAGATGGGCAATATTGCCTGGCTATTGAGCTTGTGGAACAATCCTTGATGGCCATGTCTAATCTAATGAAGTCTAATGAAGGGACAGCCGTTATTAATTGATCTTGATTGATGGGCAACTTAAAGACAGCTATCCGTATCCATATGCCGGTGCCACGTTAGGAAGTGGGTCAGTGCTCTTGAGGTGGGCTGGATAGTTGTTGTTAGATCTCTGGTTGCTAACTAATGTTTAATCGCTTCTTTCGCCGTAAACCTCAGTCTATTGAGCAACAAGCCGTTGATTATGCTGTTCTATT
>JAHQVZ010000054.1 GCA_019634055.1 Leptolyngbyaceae cyanobacterium MAG.088 | reverse complement strand
AGTATATAGATTCTGACAGGGCTGATCTCGTTCTAGTGCAATCGACTTAAGCCACCCAAAACGGAGCAGGCATAATGGCTTCCAAGCTTAAGTCACGAGCCGCTGAGCTGAGCTGCTCTAAGTTGGTTGGCTCTTTAAGGTAAGGCAGCACCCCCAGCACTGGAACACGGGTAAGATTGCTGATCATATCTGCAGGGGTAAGTTGCTCTAGGTTGTCTTCGGCCTCGGGCGTGGTGCAGTTAAGCACAATACCTTGCAACTGTAATCGGTGTTGACGGGCCAGGGCTACGTTGGCGACGGCCGCTGCGATCGCACCCAGCTTCACCGGCACCACCAACACCACCGGCAGCCGCCAATCGGCAGCCAAATCTGCCACGATCATCTCATCAGTCACCGGAGAGCCCAAGCCCCCCAACCCTTCTACCACAACCCAATCACACTGCTGTGTCAGTACCCTATATCGCTGCCAGGCAGGCGTCAGGTCTACCATCCTATTTTCCAATGCTGCAGCAATCGGCGGTGCCAACGGAGCCTGATAAAAAACCGGATTCAACGCTTCGAGAGACTGTTCCAAACCAAATAAATGTTGAAACAATTCACGATCCCCCTCACCCGCCTGCACAGGCTTCAAAACCCCGAGCTGACGCGATGAACAATATTGTTGCCAGTAAGCCATAAGAGCACAGGTTAAGACCGTCTTCCCACACTCCGTATCCGTCGCAGCAATTAATACACCATTGCCCATTCAACATCTCTCCCACCCTACGGATTCTCAGAATTCTGACCAACAACCTGAACATCCAATTTAAATTCTGCCGCATTAATTGCCCGCACATCTATCGCATAATCGCCACCCAAAGGTAGAAAACTATTCCAATACGACACCCCTTCAGCCTCAACATCTCCCCCTGGGAAAGACACATCAAACGTCACAGGACCAGTAGCCTGAACAGTTTTCACCGTCATAATCTGTCCCTGCTTGGCATTGATCACATAGCGCTGCACCCGACCTGGTCCCACAGAGTTAGCCAATAACGTCCCTGTTTCCCCTTCAGTAAACTGTACTCGCTGCGTAGATATCTGCTCCTGAATCTCTGTCTCATCAACGTCAGCTTCATCATCAGGAGAAGGCTGATCTCCATCACTAGCACCATCATCCGAGCCATCAACCTCTTCAGGCCCTTCAGTGCCCGGTAGTGACTCATTACCATCGGTCCCATCAGTGTCATTGACGCCATCATTAGCATCCGCCACCGACCCCGCCAGTGCCAATTCTAATTCATAGGTACCCTGCTCAGTACCTCGGGTAGTCTGAACCTGCACCGTGTAAAGCCCATCCTCAGGTAGGTCCCCCTCCCAATCCAATATCTGACGGCCACCCCTTAATGCCTTACCGTCAGCATCCAAGACCGAAAACACTACACCTTTGCCCTCTATCGTGGCCTGCAGTGTTTGCCCCGATTTACCATCCACTTGATAATTGACGGTTTCCCCCCGCTTAATGCCACCCTCAACGGTTTGCTGATCGCCCTCAACCAGGGCTAACGTCGTTGTGTAGTCAGCAAGACCATCATCAGATGGCTCTAATGGCTCGGGCTCCTGAGGCGGAGTCTGGGTCGGCGACTCATCTGGATTCTCCAAATCTTCTGGAAAGGGCAAAGGCTGCACTTGCCCCCCAGACAACTCTGGAGGGGACGGTTTCAACACATAACGCACCACCGCCCATCCCCCAAACGCCGCTAGCAGTGCTGCCCCCAAAAACATAGCTGCCAATACTAATGGATTATCCATCGGCTTCTGAGGTTTGGCAGACGTGACTACTCGAGTTCTAGACACAGGTGACGTGTTTTGCCTCGCCTGACCGCTGGCAGTAGCCACAGGTCGCCCCACGGCGACCGTACGCATTTCAGAAATTGGTGTCGATGATGGCTTTGGAACCGCCGAACCTTGCGGGGGGCGGGGGGCCGTCACCCCATCCTGCAATGCCCTCACCATCTCACTGACAGACTGGTAGCGATCGCTAGGACGATAATTCAACGCCTTATTCAATACCGTAGCCAACTGCTCACTAACCTGAACTAACGGTCGCCAATTCCAACTCAAATTAGCGTCATCAAACAGCTCATGGGGTTCTTTACCCGTCATCAAAACCAGCACCGTAACTGCCAACGCATACAGGTCACTGCTCGGATAGGCCCGCCCCGACTGTAGCTGCTCACTAGGGGCGTACCCCGCCTTACCCACCGTTGTTGCTTGTGCCACAGTCGCCCCTGTCTGCAGCCGAGTAACCACCTCTTTGACAACACCAAAATCAATTAGTACAGGCTTTTGATCACTACGTCGCAGAATAATATTGTCAGGGCTAATATCTCGATGAATAATGCCCTTAGCATGAATATGAGCCAAAACTGGCAGCAGTTGCCCCAAAAAAGCTCGTATCTCTGTTTCTGAAAATGCCTGCCCTGGCCGCTGTTGTAAAATTTCTCGATAGGTCAGCCCCTCTATATGGTCCTGCACCAAAAATAAGCGCTGATCTTGCTCAAAGGTGGCACGAAACTGAGGAATCTGAGGATGACTGATTTGATACAAGATTTCAGCTTCTCGCTGAAATAACTGAGCTGCCTTACTAGAAAAGCGATCGCTACCCGCAGGCGGCATAAATTCCTTGATTACGCACCCTTCCTCAAAACGTCCTTGGTCTTTAGTCAAATAGGTACGCCCAAAACCTCCCTGACCAAGCAACCGGACAATACGATATCGATTTTGCAAAAGAGTACCAACGGCTAGGGCAGGCTGCATAGTAAACGTCCCAACAATGTTGACATCAAAAGGTTTCAGACCCGAGTTTAAGTTTCCAGACAGGCTATACCACTCTAAACCCAATGCATCAGTATTGCTACATTGTTTAAAAGTCCATTTCCATTAATGGATAAGTTATGGCATCAGAAACTTGATTTACGATAGAAAAGGCTAGTATCACACTCCACTGACTACCGCCCAGCCCTTAGTTCACCGTAAATCAAATCGAAAACCATCTCGAAAACCACTAGTCAGAATTCAGCCTTTTATCAACCACTGATTCCAGCTTTTGCTGCCTCACTCACTTCACTTTCCTGGTTTCAATCAACAACAACTATTGTTTGATACCCATCACTTAAAAAGTAGTCAAGACAGCCACTAATTATCCATTAATATAATGCGCAGCAATCATACACAACATTAAATCTAATATTCAAAAAAACCATATCTTAAAGCAGCCTGAAAGTTCTAACAAACGGCAACTAGAACAAAGCGTAGAAGATGCTTATCCATCAAGCTATTCACACAGACAAAAATCCTATAGATAGCTATTTATCAAAGGATTTTGTTGGCTTCAAAAACCGATTAAAAATCAGCAAAAATATATTCAAATTACTTGTTCTATTGAGGCTTTGCGTTCAATATCAAAATTTTTCGGGAATGATATGGTCACGAATAAAATACTTTTTCCTCTTAGTAGTATCGCAATGCACTACGGCGTTACCTCAGCTAGTACAAATAATCAATCCACCAGCCCCATGGGACCTCGTCCTGCATGTTCACTTGATGGAACATCACCCATGGCACGAGAACAGATGCGCTTAAGTGCACTGGAACAGCTGAGATTAAACAGTTCTAAACCGATTCCTATTTTCGAAGAAGCTACTCAGAGTGTTTCTAAACTGTTAGCAGCTCCCATTTGCTTGGTCAGTGTGTTTGACAGACAGAAGCAAATCTTTAAGGCTACTATGGGGCTATCTAGCTTAGGGCTGATGAATCAGCTTGCTGCCACCCGTGAACTACCCAAAGCTGAATCATTTGGCATTCAAGTAATTGATAGTGGTCAGTCTCTAATGCTATCAGATGTGGCCCAACATCCTGCTTTTAGTCAAAGTCTCTTAGTACAAAAATACGGTGTCCAAGCCTACCTAGGTGTCCCCTTGATGACTTCTGACAGGTGCTGTATTGGCACCCTAGAAGTTATGGATATCATGCCAAGACAGTATACTAATCAGGACTTGGCTCTGCTAGAGCTCAACGCACGATGGGCCATGAGTGAATATGAAAAGCAATGCTGGTTAAAAGATGGCACCATCCAGCAGGCCCCAACTAACAACGTAGTTACTGCAGAAAGTCAACGCCACAATAGAATCGACGTTCTGCGTACAAGTTTAATCTCCAACCTGACTCAAGATTTACGCAATCCACTCACTGCCATTACGGGCATGGCCAGCATGCTCAGTCGTGAGATTTACGGTCCATTAACTAAAAAACAACAGGAATATGCAACAATTGTCTTAAATAGTAGCCAAAACCTGCTATCTCTAACCAATGAGATTATGGAATTGGGGTCAATTGAAAAACAATTTGGTGAACTTTCACTCGCCCCTGTAGACATTGAGATGTTGGCTCAACAAAGCCTACAACCAATAGAAACCCGAACTCAAGCAGAAGAACTAAACTTTAATTTAACGGTAGAACCAGGGTCACGCATTTGGGTTCTAGATAAAAGTATTATCAAACAATTGCTTTACCATCTTATTCTCAGTATTGCTAAAGCATCCACAAGTGGCAGTACGGTACGGCTACATATTTCACGCAAAGATAACCGTCTAAACCTGGCCACATGGGTTTCTAATCCGTGGTTAGGAGAAGACTTACCTCAAACAATCATTGCCTGGGGAAGACAAAATAAGATTCTGCCACCAATGCAACCCTTAGATACTAGCTATGGCATTGAGATTGTAGAAGAGCTTTCTCCATTAGCCCCCCTTGAGCAACATAATGACTTCAAAACTAAAGATGCACGCCAAGAGTTAGGGTTGTTAATGAGTCAGAAGCTCACAAATATCCATGATGGAGAGATCACAATTCAAGGTTCCCAGAACCATGGCTATCGCTATGTAATAAGTTTGCCGCCGTTTGAGGTCAACTAAACAATCAGAGTTTAAGTAAGTTATCGGTCTCTCCCTGCCTGGGCTACCGTGTATACACATCTCGAACTAAAGCTCAAAATCCTGCATTGCCCCCCT
>JAHQVZ010000053.1 GCA_019634055.1 Leptolyngbyaceae cyanobacterium MAG.088 | reverse complement strand
TTTAGTCTGAAATCCTTTAAGATCGATCAGCCGACCGCCAATATTAAACGACGTGCGTGTCTTATCCCGAATCAAATCATTCGGTGTCGCCACCCCCAACAACACAAAGCTCAGCCGATCAAACGCATTTAGATCCGACCGTTCCTGATAAAACGACCGAATTAGGGCAAAAAAGTCGTCATTAAACTCAAACTTAAACAGACTGTCGATTTCATCAATAAAAATAACAATCGGTCTAGTCAGCTCATGCAGCAGCACATCCTCCACAAACTCACCAAACCGCTGCACCGGCGACAGCCCCTCCCGCTCTCGCCACCAGGGCAACACCTTCATCGACAGCCCCAAACTCCGGCTCAACCTACGGATCAGCCCCAAATACCACTCTGCCGACGTGGCCCCCTCCCCCACAATGCCGTTCACCTCCACCACACCGCAGGCCACACCATCCGACTTTAGCCGCTGCATCACCTGCACCCGCAGGCTCGACTTCCCCATCTGCCGCGAGTTAAACACATAGCAATAGTCCCCCGCCTTCAGCGCATCGTATAGCTGCCGATCCGCCTGGCGAGTTACATAGGTGGGTGCATCCTGCCTGAGGGCACCACCCACCGTGTACTGATATGCTGCCGCCATGGTTTACCCCTCCAAATGCTCCTGAAAATACTCTTGATAAATCTCACATGACATTTTCTATAGCCAAGATTCTAATGGAAAGTCCATAACCGCTTTCATCCGGCTAAAATCGCTATCTGTAGAAACAATCTTGAGCTGATGGTACATAGCAGTACAAGCTATCCAAAGATCATTGTCGCTGATACCCAATGCTTCAATTTTCGTTTTTCGACGTTTCTGCCGATCCTTTGGACCAAAGTGACGAATTAAATCAGCTTTTGATTGACCGTAGAAGTTTGCGATCTCATCATTAAGTCGATAAATTCCAACATTAGTTAAATAAGACCGCACAAGTGCAAGGTTCTGCTGGCGGCGTTCAGAATTGTAAGCCATGTAGAGTACTTCACCTTGGGTAATGACGCTGATGGCAACAGCCTGTTCGCCAATCCGCGCAATCGCTTTCCGAATAACCTCATTACCCAAAATGAGACGACTAAAGTGGTTCGTATCTAACAAGTACATAGCCTAGGCTTGGATTTGAGAGCGTGTTTCATAGACTGTTTGCAAACAGTCCTCAAAATCATCACCGGCCCAAGTTTCTGTATTTTCCAATAATGAATCATTTGCAGCAGGCCGAAAATCATCATCATCGCTGGGCGGCTCTTGCTGTTCTTGATGAACCAAAAAATTTATAAAGTCAGCCACCAAACGCAAACGTTCGCCAGAGAGCTGATCAAGATATTGGTTAATCGTTTGACGAAGTTGAATGGCATTCATAATCAATTCAGGAAATTCTGCTTTCTAGCTAACTACATTAACTAAAGGGGATTAATACAATATCGCCAAAGCTATAACTCATTGTAGATATTATCCTCTAAGTTATTCCACACGGCAGCCATAGGCTATCCCTCCAAATGCTCCCGAAAATACTCGCGATAAATCTCACACAATGGCGCTGCCTGATTCCCCGATAGCGTTACCAGCCCCATACTCTCTAACTTAAACGCAGACTCCGCATCAATATCCACCGGACGGCTCTTGGTCACCACCTGCCGAAATGCCTCCGCTAGCTGTGGGTAGTCCTGTAGCACATACAGGTGCCGCCGTAGATGGTCACTATAAATCCCCGCTTCCGTCGCTGCTGTCTCAGCCAATACCCGAGTACTCAAATCATCCCGCCGCAGATGATACAGCGCCTTTCTGATCAAATAGGGATGTCCCCCCACCAATTCCATCAACGCCTCCGTCTGACTCGCATTGGCCGACACCCCATACCGCTGGGCCAGATCCTGCACCTGCTCCGCCGAAAACTCCTCTAGCTCTACATTTTTGCCCACGTTAAATGGCGACTGGTTAATATTCAATGGCACATAGGCCTCGGTGGAATGCACCACCACCAGCCGTAGTTTCTCCCATAGCTCACTACCAAAGTCTCCATAGCGGGCCGACTCATACCAAGACCGCAACAGTCCAAAGAAATCATCCGCCACCTCGGCATGGGGAAACACCATATCCACCTCGTCTAAGGCCAGGATTATGGGTGTATCCAACTCCTCTAGCAAACATTCTTCAAAGTAGGCGATGCATTTATCCTTGCTGCCAAAGCCTATCCAGTAGTCTTCCAGGTCTTTGAGCTTTTTCAGCCTACGCCCCACCTGGGTACATAGCCACTTCAGCAACATGTCTAAATCATTAAACAACCGACTGTCTGCCCGCTGAAAACTTACCGGCACCGTGGCATACCCAAGATCCCGCCCATGGTTCAAAATCCGTGCCATCAGAGAGGTTTTGCCCATCTGCCGAGGCGCTTTAATGCGAATTAATGACCCCGGCTGTTCAATCTCAGCAAAACAATCTCTTTCAATCGGTGGACGATCCACATATAACCCTGACTTTAGGGGCACAGAACCGCCAGGCTCTCTCTGTAGCTCCGGTTCTGCCACGGGTAAAGGGGGCCGATCAATACTGTCGATTACGGGCCGAATGGGGGGCAGCTCTGCCTCACCGGAAACAACGTTCGCTTTTCTTGAGTTGGCGGGCGTCTGCATTAATGACATCAGCTCATCCACCAGGGCGGTCGTATCTGCCTCCGACTGCCATTCCCGTTGCTGAATTTGTTGCAGATATCCCCGTAGTTCATAGTTGAGCGGATCATCCATAGGAAACTGTACCCGAATGGGCAAAATTACCGGACGATTATTTTCTCGCTGGTCTCGTAGACTCCGTGCCCGCTTCACCTCTTCGGTCACCATTTCGCTGGTGGCGGCAAGGGGAGACAGTAATAGCAAGAAATAATCACACTGGTGTAGCTCAGTGCTAATGCGTTTGCGCCAGTCTTCGCCGATCTCAATGCTTTCGGCTGCCATAAAGGCACCATGGCCAGCTTGCTCAAAGGCTGTGTAAAACTCCTGGGCCAAGTCTTTATCAGGCGCTTCATCCCGATAGCTGATGAAAATTCGCTGGGTGGCAGATCGACTGTCTGCAGGATTCGCTGTGCTGCCAAACCGATCATCAATGACTTTGCCCGCCCGCGTCCGGAGTACGGGGGTGCTTACCTCATCGGCAATATCTTCTAAGTCAATGGCTGTACGCCCCATTTCATAGGCAGCTTCATAGGAACTGCTATGGCCCAGGGCCGTATAAAACCCTCGCGAAAAGCTAATGGCTGCCACATCGCCAATGGGCTGATTCATGCCAATGACGCAGGACACAAACTGACTAATGGCCTGGGCCTGACTGTCGGAATAGCAGGCATTGAGCAGGACGCACTCCACACTAGATACCTGCTGAAATAACCGCGCCAGTGCCCGCGTCGGTACCAATTGACTACGACCCCGACTATCATCTAGCACCAAACCATGATCACCCACACCATGGCCAATAAAGTGGACGATGTGGGGCTGATGGGACATCAATGATTGGATCAGGTCTTCAGTGCGGACGGCCCATTCTGAAACAAGCTGAAACTGATCCCGCTCCTTGGATAGCTGAATACTGCGCTGAATACTACGCACTTCTTCATCCAAGCTCAGTGTGGACGTATCACCAGGGTTGGCCGCTAATACTAAGATTTTTCGGACTGGCAATTTAGTGTTTGGGGGCATGGTCAAACAGAGCAGCCGTCGCTAATTAAATTTATTCTTTTACTTAAAATTACACAAATTTTGATTGATGTCTTCTGAGCAAGACATCTGTTTACATAGGGTCTTGTTCTCGACCAATAAACGCCCAGGGGCATGTACAAGACCGTCCCCCTACCTTGGACCATAATAGTTGGGCACCCATGACCCATGCAGACCTGGCACCAGCCGATGATTTAACCACAGCCGACAGACTGGACCGGCGGCTAAATCTTTTGTACTGAGAACCACCAGCGATGAACGCTCCTGTGGGTGGTCGTACACCATGCCTACCAACCAGCCATCGTCCTCTTCTTCACCCGCAGGCACAAACACCGGCTCATCGGTAAAACTAAGACCGTCTTCCATCCAGATTTGAGTGGTTTGGGTGTGCAGGTCCACTTTGAGATAGCCGATGGGTGGGGACGATACTCCAACGCAGTTGCTATAGGTCATGTAAAGGTAGCGCACGGCCTGGGTTTCGTACTGGGGGTGGGCGCAGGGATACTCGATGCAGTAGTTGTCGAGAACAACCTGGTGGGTGACGGTGTTTTTCTGGGGGTGAATGGTTGTTTGCCACAGATAGGTGGGTGCGATCGCATCAAAATCTGGTGCATAGCCCTGCCAACTACTCAAAAACCCTCGTTCTAACCCCGCCTCGGGCCAACCGGAGCTATAAACCACCACAGATCCATCCGGCTGATCGTAGGCACAGGCCTGGTGAATCGAAAACCAGGGAGTTGTCTCAACGGTTTGCACCGGTTGCCCGGCCCTGGGGCCATCAGGTCGGGGCACTAGATGTATGCGCGTGGGCTGATCGGTTTGGAGCTGCAGACAATCCGCTGGGGACTGACGACCCAGGATAAAGGGCAATGGATTAAAGGTTAAGCGGTTTTCAACAAAGACATAATATGTGTGGGTGAGGGCAAAATCATGGGGGTTGACCATGGTCCCCGGCATTTGAAACTGAGAGCGGGTACACGCTTGCCACTGGCGGTCGTACTCCACCACATCAATGGTGAGGGCCTTAAGCCCAGCCGCCCAGTGCCATAGGACGATGCGATCGCGTACCGGATCACCATGGGGATGAGCCGTTGTCGCCCACTGTCCCTGGGCAAAGCGTTGTAGGGTTTGCCACCGGGAATCTGGCAACGGTTGAGAAACCAGTTTGCCCTGGCAATCTTCTGGCCCTAGGGTGTCCATGGTGTAAGGATCAACCCGGTAGGGCAGTCCGGCCTCGTACATGGCAAACAACCTATCGCCCCAGGCTACCGCATTTACATTGGCCGGATTTTTGAGATAAAGCTCTAACAGATTGGCTTGAGATTTTCGCGTACCAAAGGTAGAGCGAAACAAAAAGCGATCGGCCTGTTCTTCTTGCACAAACTCGGCGGTTTGTACAAACCGAGAGTCAAAAAACACCCGGCCATCATCGCGGCAGGCAATACGGCAGAGATAACCATCACCGTCTAAAAAATGGTTAACTCGCTGGTCGCCCCGCTCAAACCCACTGGGGCCATTGTGGAACCAGGTGGAGTTTAGCAGTGTTTCCGGTAGCTGGCCCTCAATTTCAGTAATTTCGTAGGCAAATTCTGTTCGTTGTGACCGAAATGCACCAAACCATGCGGCCTTTTGCGCCTGTCTTAGACGCTCATCACGTTTCCCCCAAACAATCTGGTCCGCATTAACAGGTTCTTGATCTGTAATCATGTTTGGAGATAGGCCGACTGCGTCTGTACCAGAATAAAATATGACGCTACCGTAGGGGTGTTGATACGATAACCTTTCAGGAAATACCCGATGCTGCCATTACTCCCCACCCATCCCCTTGCCCTCAAGGTAATCAAAGTGATTTCCTGTGTATTAATTGCTGGGGCACTGGGTTTAGTGGTGGGTAAACTAAACGGCATGGTCACAGACCATACTTTATTAGAGAGAGTTTTTGAGATTGGTACCGCAGCGTTGTTGTTTCATGTTTTAGAAGGCATCATCGCGGGTATTTTGGCCTATCGATTAAAGGAAAACCCAGTTAAAGCTGGTTTGTATACATTTTGGACTGGCATTGCGGGCATTACGGAAATACTGCAGAGAGTAGAAAACAATCGTCAGGTAACAACCGTCGAGTAATGCATTCCCAAACCTGAAGAGATCAATAAGTATTTGCTTTTTTACCAGAAATGTCTTACTAGGACTCTGAAATCGCTCCGGTAGCTGTGTAAATGTCTAAAACACGGTTTGGTTTCTACTCCCATGGCAGCTTTCTCTAAATATGCACTTCGATTTACTGGCTTAGCAGGGCTAATGGGCCTGATGAGCTGTATTCCTAGCAGTATTGCCGAGACGTTTCCCCCTACGGATGCTCCACAATTGGCAGCATTAGACCTGCAACCATTGGAGTATAGGCTAGATGTACCTGGGCGGGGTCAAGTGGTCACCACCTCTATCACCTTTACCGAGTTTATGGACTCCGAAGGGTTTGACTATGGTGCGGTTGTTTACTTACCTACCCACGATACGGAGAACGGTTTTGACCTGATCCATCAGGATGTAAACGGTGATAACTTTGACGATGTTTTAGTGCCTCTAATGGTGTTGCCTGAGAATGAGCAAGATGCCAAAAATGGAGCGGGTGGCGGTTATTTTGCCCTAGCAGCGGTAATTAACCAACAGGGACAGCCCATCCATAGGGATACTGCCTTTTTTGGAATTATGCATGAGATGATGTTGATTGATGATCAGGTTGTGGTCTTGGGGGCTGCAAGTCCTGGGGAAGAGGAGACCACCTACACCTACCGTTGGACGGAGGCGGGACTCAGTTTGATTGATAGTGAGGTGATCAACCTGGACACTATTCCATTTCCTGAGGTGAGGGAAAACTATTTTGATTATGATTTTGGGCGCTTTAGTGAGGCCGGTACGGTGGATGACCCACTGGTATTGACCCGCAAACTGTTGGGCGATACCTCTGACGCGGAAGGCGGTTCTGAGGTGATGGTGGATGTGTTAGAGACGACCGATCAACGTAGGATAATTGGCTACAGTCAACATCAGCTAGGAGATGACTCTGTGTACGCTCAACGTCTGCGTTTAGAGTTTGTTGCAGAAAGTGACCAGTGGCGCATTGATTGGGTAGGGAAACAGGTGTCTTGTCAGCCAGGGCGAGGGCGTCAGGCATGGCACAGTGAGCTTTGTTTTTAGCTAGAATTTCGTGCCTGCCAGGTACCATGGAAACTGAAGGGGAGAATTTCGGGGAGGGCCAGCACGCAAACGGGGCCAGCATCCAGGTTGTCGGCGGGCAAAATTTGGACGGTGCTTTGGTCTTGGTGCCCGTTGAAAACGATGGTGAGGATCCAGCCGGAACCTTGGGAACCAGGGACATAAATGGGTTCGATGGGGTAATGGCCTGTGGGAAACTGCAACAGACGACATTGACCACTATCAGGATCTAAGTGGGCGATACCGTCAAAAAATTCTTCGTTGATGGTCTGAGACTTATAACAGAAGACGAGAGAGTGGTGGTGTTGGCCTACGGATTGGGACGGAACCATGGGAAATTCGCAATCTGGGTCAAATAATGGCTCGTTAGCAATGACGTTACCTGCAATAGCATCTAAGCGTAGTCGATACAGTTGTGATGATGCCTGGGTGATTGGATGGCCTGTGACAAATTCTTTGAGCCACTGGTTGGTATTAAAGTCTGCGTAGCGGACATAGTCGATCACCACTGAGCCGTCATCGGCCTGGTAGCCGTTGCCAAAGTGCCATTGATACCAGGGCTCGGTATCAAACCGGGAGACTTCTGTAAGGGTATGGCGATCGACAACAATTACCTGGGTGCCTAATAAAATTGGTAGCAGGGCCAGGTTAATGGGGGGCACTAAAAAAACCAGATAGGGACCGGCTAAAACAAAATCATGGATTAGGGAAATACGAGGTAGGGGAATCTGGCCCTGCTGTTGAATCTGGCCAGAGGCATTGCTTCGGTAGAGTTGAATATAGTTTTTGCGACCAAAGACAACGCCAAAGTTGTACAGGTCTCCTGTTTTAGGATCCTGTTTAGGATGGGCGGAATAGGGTTGTCCTGGTGGCAGGGTGTCAAAGTCTTCTACCCCCAGGGTATCCAGGGTGTCTAAATCTAATGCATAGGGGTTTCCGGCTTCCCAAAGGGCGAGTAGTTTATCCGGCAGGGCTAGCACGGAGGTATTGGCTGCATTTTTGGGTTTGGCACCCCAGCGTTTCCAAAATGGACCGGGGGCCATTTGGCCATAGCCGCCGTACAGGTATTGGTCAGCGGCGTCTTCTGCCTGCAGTCCCTGGGTTTGCACATAGCGATACAACCCAGTTGCCCCTGCATCAGTAAAGTGAACGGCCAGGATGCCGCCGTCGCCGTCAAACCAGTGATCAACTCGCTGTCCTGAGCGCTGTAAACGGCCTGCGCCATTGCGATACAGGCTACCGCGTAAATCGGCTGGAATTTTTCCTGTGAGAATTGGTAAAGGTGTGGGGCCAAATTCGATGGCGGGTGTAGCGATCGCACGAGACCACAACGGTTTACCCTGGCTGAACCCATCGCGTTCCCGACGTTGAAGCTGCATCACAATTTTGGATAGACGAACCACTAGAACCTACATCATATTTCTCAAAAGAAGATTAGGACTAACAGATGTGGTTCACTCTAAAAGTGACCACCTTTACAGATACTCTTTTAATTCCTGAAGCAGTGTCTGATAAAGCTTGTTTTGTGGTTCATCCAGCGGTTTCTGGGCAGCTTGTTGCTTTTTTAACTTGTAGAAAATAGCTAGCTTACGCAATGTTTCACTGTTGGACGTAATGCGCTCAAAGTTTGGATGCCATTCAGCATTATTGTCCATCTGGCCCTCCACAGTCCCTAGCGTAGCCGCCAGTTCTTGATTATTTAAGGCAATTTCTTCACTGCTGCCTACCCGAATAGGAGAGGGCACAATTTTGACAACAATATAGTCGTGGGGCAATGGCTCAGTTCGTTTTTCTGGGGCCTTATGTTTCACCTGGAGCTTGTGGAGCTTATAGTCAGAGGCATCTACAGGTTCTTGAAAGAAAACATAGGCTCCATAACATAGACGGGCTTCACCTTCTCCGCCTTCACCATACAGGTCTAGCTGGCTTAGAAAGATACGTCGCTTTTCACTTCTGACCTTATTGACCTTTTTCATAACATCAAAGGCCACTCCACCAAAGGGAAGAAAGGAGCTTAATACAATGCCAAAGGTGTTTTTAATCAGGTTAAGCCCTTGGGCAATATCTTTATTGAGGCTAATGTCTCCGGGGAGTTCCATCACCTCCACTTCTAAATGGACCCTGTCTAGCGGTGAATATTGCTTTCTCGAATAGATATATTCGCATAGCAGGTTGTCTCTTACCTCGCCCGGGGGTACATCATTTTCAAAGAAGTTGATCGATTCTACAATCTTCTCATTGCCATACTTAAGCCGAGAACGCACTAACAGGTCGTTATCACTTTTGCGATCGTGTTTGGTGACAATCAGTAAACTTTCTAAGGTCACTAGCAAGGAATCACTCTTCTCTGCCAAAAAAGCCGATGGCTTAACATCTGCAGGCTGTAGCGGTGCCCCTTGCTCGGCATCAAGTTTATCTAGAGGAACAAACCAGTGGGTGGTTGGATGGCTGACGGAGTGAGCGGGTTGAGTGTCGATTCCCATAGTGAATTAGCAAAGCAATGGGGTACTATATCGCTTTTTCTGCGACCTTTATCTATAGGATTAATGATTGGTGGCATTTTGTAGGGTATCTTTACCAATATTTGGTGCAGTGTCGAAGCCAAAAATTAAGATTCGGCCTTGATGAAGAGTAAAGAGTGACCCTTCATCTCGTTTGACTCTTTACTCTTCACTCTTTACTCACCCCATCCTAGTTTTAGTCTTAACAGACCATTAATTGTTTGCTGGCCGATACTCAAACTGAGCGCGAATGACGCCGTGATCTGAGGAGCCGTCTTCTTTGTGGTTATGCCAATTGAGATGATCGTTGCTGACGTCCATGCCTTTAAAGGCCCACAGCCGTTTGCGAGAGTTATCGTAAAATTCCTGGGAGACTAGAATGTGATCTAATGATTCGCGAAAGTTTTGATAGATGTGGGTGTAGTATACGTTGCGATCGCTACGGTACTGCTGCAGACGACTCACGGCATAAAGGTCCACATCGCTACCGCCCTGCTGTAACCCACTCAGAATGTAATTAGGCTGCCCGGTGAGAATATTTAGGGTATTGCTACTTTCGCCATCGTTAAGGTCTCCCAATACCACAACTGGGTCGTCTGTATTTTTCATCTGCTCGGTCAAAATCATTCGCAGGGCAGTGGCTTCTGCGGTACGACGAATGGTAGAAATGGCTGAGCCGAGGGCCTCACCATGCTGTTTGTAGTATTCATCGTCTGCTCGATACCAGCCTTCGCGATAAATTTTGGTGGGGGCCTTAGATTTAAAGTGGGCTACGTAGACAGAGATGGGCGCAGATTGAGATCGCACCTGTACCTGAAAATATAGTACCGGTCGCGAAAAGCTATTTACACTGACTGAAATATCTGACGTTTGGGCATCATCACCACCGCTATTCAAGATAAACTTCTCTGGAAATGCTTCAATCCAGTGGGGTTCACCCACAAGAATATCTTTTCTGACAGCTCCTGCACAGACAATCCGTTGACCGCTATGGCCTTCAGGCACTAATAACTGATAGTCATCCAGGTCGTCATGGTTAAAGATATCCTCCAGGGCACCTCTATGCCAAAGTTCTTGAAAGCCCCAAACATCCGCCTGGTTGTTGAGGATAACGTGACGACTCCAGTCTAATTTACGCTGGTAAGCCGGTTGATCCCAACCATCTGCATCGGAGTAAATCCTTAAGCCCGGTTGATTAATGTTGTACAGATTGAATGTGGCGACGGTGAATTGAGTACGTCTGGCCATAGTCTTAGGGGTAAGCGGTTTTCGAACAAGATAGCAGTTACTCCCTATGGAATTATTAGAATGATTAGGAATCGCCAGATGCCTTCTGCGATCGCATCCGACGACGCGTCGGCAACGGATTCACAATTTCGTAGGGGGTGCTCCATTCACTGAGAGACAACTGGAGTCCTGCCAGGGGCAAACGAATGTCACTAAGCGTAAGTTGGCCGAGGTGTTCTTGGCGTTGGCGATGCTGTTGTTGGCGATGCTGCCATCGTTGTGAGTTGTGATAGGCACGATGGCATGAACCACAAAGAACAACGATGGCCTGTTTTGCAGTGACTTGCTTGACGGCCTTATTTTTTGAAATTCTGGGGCTGTAAAGCCTGGTCACATGGAGCATCCAGCGGCGAGGGTGGGCTGCGATGTCATCTAATTCATTACCACTGCGCAGAGCAAAGTCTTCTAACGATTCATCATGACGCCGACATTCTCGTCCACAGGCTCTACATTGCCAGTTAGCAGCTTGTTTGAGAGCAATGGTATTCGGTCGTTTTACGTTTTTATTGGACGGGGGCATCTAGGTAGAAACACACTGGTTGGGGGACAGCATAGCGCTAAATTGACGTTTTGCAAGGGGGGGCTAGTATAAAAATTCTTTATACGCTTGTATTAGTGGTTAGGGATCGCCCCAAGACACTAGCGGTGCTTCATTACTCGCACAAACGCTGAATCCACAATGCGAGGCTGTCCGTCCACTAATTGCACCGTAAACGTCCGTTCCTCTGTTTGAATGGAACCATCGTTATAGGTATAGGTGTTTTGTCCTAAGAACTCTATGCTCTCTGGCGTTTGTGTTTGCACCTGTAAATTCTCCACAGAGACCCGCTGAAACTGTCGAAAGAAATCGGGGTTAAATTGCTGGGCTACGGTACCACTCGTTTGAGCTAAGGCCTGCTCCCACGACTGGTTTGAAAGGTGCTCATAAAACGTGGTTAAAGCGGTTTGGGCGGTGTCTGGGGTTAAGTCGATAGGGGGGGCTGGTGTTTGAGTGACCACTGTGCCATTACCATTGTTGGGCACAGCTGAGGTACAGGCCCGCCCTATCAGAAGGCCTGCGCCCAAAATGACTAGGCCGATGAGAATGGCAGGCAGCTTTCTTGAGGTCGACCCAGCTGCTGAATGTGCTGGCTTAGAGACCACGTCTGTGGCCATAGCGCTTTTGTCGGTACCAGGACCTGATGCCGACATGGCAGGGACCGTTAGCTCAGTTGGGTTGGGGGCAGCGGCAGGGCTAACAGAAGAACTAACAGAAGAACTAGCGGAAGGACTAACAGAGGGACGGACAGGCGGCGCGACGGGAGTCATGCTGCCAGGGGCAGAGATATACTGCACTAGAGCTGGCGGTAACGCCTTTAGGGCAACCAGAGCTTCTTTTGCAGAGATATATCGGGCCCGAAAGTCGTAGCGCACCATTTTGTCTAAAACGGTGATTAGTTCCAGTGGAATGTGGGGCACATGGGCATGCCAATCTAGCTCGCCGGTTTGGGGGTGCGGCATGAGTTGTTTCGGCGGTTGGCCGGTGAGGGCCTGAATGGCCAGGATACCCACAGCATAGACATCGCTGCTGAAATGGGGTTGACCGGCCAGTTGCTCGCTGGGCATATACCCTTGGGTGCCAATGGAAATGGTATGACCGATGGCGGAACCGGCGGGTTGGGTCCCCGCTTGTTTGACGGCACCAAAGTCAATGACCACAATGCGGTTATCCTGCTGTCTGCGAATCAGGTTTGAGGGTTTTAGATCTCGATGGATGACACGATTAGCATGGACAAAGGCTAGGGTATCGAGCACATCGCCCAGAAAGCTGATTACTTTAGGGACATCCCAGGGGACTGTTTCAAATTCATCGGCCATGGAATGGCCGTCAATCAGTTCCTGGGCCAGGTAAAACTCATTATTTTCTTCGAAGTGGGCCAGTAGGTGAGGGATTTGGGGATGGGAACCTACCTGATAAAGAACGTTGGCTTCGGTGTCGAAGAGACGTCGGGCAATTTGCAAGCCTTCAGCATCTTCGACCTGGGGGTTAAGCTGTTTGACGACGCAGAGTGGATGTCCTGGCAGATGCAGATCCTGAGCCTTAAAGGTTTGACCAAAGCCGCCTTCTCCTAGCTTATCTACAATTTTGTAGCGACCTCCCAGGGGTTGATCTGACCTATTTTGAGAGCGGCGGAAGTTGGGGGCCATTGGGTTGGAAAAGCAGAGGGAGAAAGGGAGAGGGGAAAAAGGACGTAGATTTCAAGGATGTCTTGTTCTGAGATTATAGGATTTAAGGGAACTCGGTGCTTTGGTTCAGGCCTTGTTAAAGTAGATTAAACCCCTCAAACAATGAAACCCATGCTTAATGACTGGTTGGGGCAGCCGGTCTTAAGTCAAAAGAACACATAAAAAACCCCAATGCTTGATGCATTGGGGGAATGAACTTATGAAAAGATCAATCTAAGCGTTTAACTTAGCGGCCTAATTACATCACTTTATTTCTAGCAATTAAGCACCTATTCACCACGACTTGGAAGGTTAAGTATCGGCCCATAGAGAAAAGGGCTGCTCAGGACTTTCCCTCCTGAAACCTCCCTGATCTGGGGACGGCTACAACCGTTGATATGGGTGGGTGGTTAGGTAGGTTACGCTGCTCCGCGTTCGCTGCACACCGTAAAAGATAAGATGTCTACTTTGCTGGCCAGACGTTTTTGTGGCATTGTTTCTCTGTTCGTAACCTTCCAAGTTGTGTCGTAAACGCAATTTGGCACAAATTCATGCATTAGAGGTTGTTAAATGTGTTTCGACGTATATTACTTTTAGTAGTATTTTTGTTTTAGGGTTCGTATTAATCTCAAATACAAAAGATGCAGCGGCCCATGGAGAGATCAAACAAGTGGAGATTATACTCCTTAGACAGTGCTTCAAATACCTGCAGTCCTCGCACGCTGTTACCATTGTCATCAATGGGGGGTGAGAATGTGGCAATACCTGCTTTCCCTGGAATTACGGCCAAAATACCACCAGACACACCACTCTTTGCCGGTACCCCAACCCGATAGGCCCACTCCCCAGCCCGGTTATACATACCGCAGGTGTACATAATACTCAGCAAATCTCGCACATAGTCTTCTTCGATAGCTCGAACCTGTGTAATAGGGTTTTTACCGTGGTTAGCCAGGGTCGCTGCCATGGTGGCCAAATCACAACAGGTGACCATGACGGCACATTGCTGAAAATATAGATCAAGGGCTGCATCAATGTCTTTGTCGATCATGCCAAAGTTGAGCATCAGGTGGGCCATGGCCCGGTTACGATGACCGGTAGCGCGCTCTGACATAAATGTGGGCATGTCAATAAAAACGTCATGACCGGTATAGCACTCAAACATTTTGAGCATGCGGTTGAGTTTATCGGTAGGGCTATGGCCTTTGAGTAAACTGGTGGTGGCAATGGCCCCGGCATTGATCATCGGATTATAGGGGCGATGGGACCCTTCATCCAGGCGAATCATTGAATTAAACGGATCCCCGGTGGGTTCTACACCTACTTTTTCTAACAACACGTCGCGTCCATGGTCTTCTAAGGCCAAACCATAGGAGAAGACCTTAGAAATTGACTGAATTGTAAAATTCTGGGCGGTGTCACCCACATTAAAAATCTGGCCATCGGTTGTCACAACGCTGATACCAAACCAGTCTGGATTAGCCTTTGATAGTTCTGGAATGTAAGCCGCTACCTGTCCTGCCTCTGTTGCAGCATAGATATGGTGTAGCTTTTCTAGAAAGGCTTGTAATTGTGTCATGGTCGATGCCTCACCCGCCCGATTGCATCATATAGCAATCGCATGATTCTAATCTAAAACCAGGGTCATATCTGCTGATGAGTTAGTAGCCTGGGGCCAAAGGACAATGCGTACTTCTTTGATGGGGGTAATGCGTCTGAGTAGGCGATGGGCGATGATGCGAAACATGGTGTCTAGAGCAACGCCTCGGGGAAATCCTCCATTACCTGTACCCAGTATGGGAAAAGCAATGGACTTAATCGATAAGGTTTCCGCCTGATAGAAACAGCTGTCAACAATTTCGGCAATGACATCGCGGGTGGGAAACTGTTGATACTCTCCATCCATGCCAATGGAGATGCCATGGAATACAAACCGTGCAGGCAAATCGCCAGCAGGGGTGACAACAACTCTGCCTGCCCGAGCCGGTGTAAAGCATTGGGCATCTTCACGGAATGACCCGCCTGCTTTTTCTGCCAGGGCAGCGGATACACCACTGTTCATGGTTAACATGGCATCGTCAGAGCTAACTAAGGCATCCACTGTCTGCTCGGTTAAATCGCCAAAGAGAATTTTAAGACGACGTCTATTGGGAAAATCAAATATAGTCGGGTGACCAATCTCGGCTGGGTCAGGGCTTAAAAACTGTTTGCGATGGATTTTGAAAATGCCAAGATAATTTGCCAGGGTTTCATCGATGGTGTGTTCCCAGGGACGTATGCTGGTTGAATTTAGAACTTCATTGATTTGGGCAAAACTGGAAAATCGATCGGCTGGATCCTTGGCCAAACAGCGCTCCAGACAGTCATTTAATACGCTACTGACTGATGGATTAAGGGATTTTGGTGGAATTAGGGGTTCTGTTTTGTGTTTCCACACGACAGACCAGGGGGTTTCTGCTTCAAATGGGGGCTGACGAACAATGGCATGGTAGAACGTGGCACCA
>JAHQVZ010000052.1 GCA_019634055.1 Leptolyngbyaceae cyanobacterium MAG.088 | reverse complement strand
GGCTTTGTCGGGCAAAAAGCGATCGCTAATATACCGGGTTGACAAAGTCGCCGCTGCTACTAACGCATTGTCCGCAATGGTGACACCATGGTGCAGCTCGTAGCGTTCTTTTAACCCTCGCAAAATAGAAATGGTATCGGGCACCGTGGGCTGATCAATATAGACCTGCTGAAAACGGCGCTCTAGGGCGGCATCTTTTTCGATGTACTGGCGATACTCATCTAAGGTGGTGGCACCGATACAGCGCAGTTCGCCCCGAGCCAGCATCGGCTTGAGCAGGTTACCGGCATCCATCGCCCCCTGGGTAGCACCAGCACCCACAACGGTGTGAATTTCATCAATAAATAGGACTATCTGCCCCTGGGAGTCAGTCACTTCCTTGAGCACTGCTTTCAGCCGCTCTTCAAATTCGCCACGATACTTGGCTCCGGCAATCAAGGCTCCCATGTCCAGGGCGATCAGTTTGCGATCGCGCAGCGACTGCGGCACATCATTATTCAAAATCCGCTGGGCCATCCCCTCAGCAATGGCCGTCTTACCCACCCCTGGCTCACCAATCAGCACCGGATTATTCTTCGTCCGGCGCGACAAAATCTGAATCGTACGACGAATTTCATCATCACGACCGATCACCGGGTCTAGCCGACCTTCACGAGCATATTCGGTCAAATCACGACCATATTTCTCTAGCGCTTCGTATTTACCTTCAGGGTTTTGATCCGTCACCTTTTGATGGCCTCGTACTTGTTTCACAGCAGTTTTGAGCTGCTTGGCGCTAATACCCGCCTCCCGCAGCAAAGATTTACCAAAGCGACCATCCTCGGAATAGCCCAGCAGTAAATGCTCAATGGAAATATAGTCGTCTTCAAACGCTTTGCGGGACTTCTCCGCATGATCTAAAAGGGTATTGAGCGAACGACCTAAATATATGTTGTCGCTTTGCCCCTTGACCTGCGGTTGTTTACGCAAAAATGCTTCAGTCGCACTGCGGAGTTGATCGATAGACGCTCCGGCCTTTTGCAAAATTCGACTGGCTAGTCCACCCTCTTGATCCAACAGTGCCAGCAGCAAATGCTCAGTTTCAATTTGCTGATGCTGCCATTGTTTAGCCAGATCCGTGGTGGTTGCGATCGCAGCCCATGCCTTTTCTGTAAACTGATTAGGATTTGATGGTTGCATTAGCCCAGCCTCCTATATGCGCCTGACTGCATTCTAGGCAAAACCTTAGCAGAGACATGATCGGTGTTCCCCCTGTCCACAGGTAGGTATTGCCGCCCATCGTCTAAGAGTTTTCGGCTAAACAGCTTCACATCACCGCACACTTCAAACTCGGTTTAAACTCAAAGCCCGTAATTTATAACTAATAAAAACCTGCACAGTTCATCCGTAGCCAGTATCAAATAGAGGGTATGTTACAAATAAGTGCTGAGGGGTAAAAACGTAAGGTTTCTAAGATTCTTACTTGCTATGTAGATAGAAATCTGTATTTTGAAGAAGTGTATTAATTAGCTAGACGTTTTGCCAAATCTTCCCCGACGAGAGACTGGTCAGTTGCATTCTGCACTGCGTCAGACGCTATATTCTACGTACTGCGAGCAACAACCGCTACGCCGGCTATCTCGTACCTTTTCGCCATTAGAATTTCTTCGCTTCCTGAGCTATATCAACCTGCATACTGTGCGAGCCGTTGTTCAAGCTACCTTACAGCGACGGTTACCAAGCCTGGCATCAGAGATGGCCTATAACGCCATGCTCGGTCTATTCCCTGGAATTCTGGCCATGCTCACAGCCATTGGCCTGGTTAATTCCTTAGAAAATACCTTTAACCGCTTGGCCATGAGCTTGAGCGAAATTGCACCAGAAGCCGTCAATGAGCTCATCCACGGATTTGCAACCGAAGTCACAGAAGGCGGCAATAAAGGACGACTATTTTCCTTAAGTTTTGTCATTGCCCTATGGGCCTCCTCCGGAGCCATTAGTGCTGCCATGCGAGCCCTTGATGAAATTCATCAAATACCGGTGGCACAACGGCGACCATTTTGGAAGGCCAGGATCTTATCCATTGGTATTACCATCGGCACCATTCTACTGCTGCTTATAGCCTGCTATTTAGTCTTTATCAGTGCTGGTGTCATTGACCTCCTAGCCCAGCAAAGCGATCAGACTGTGGCAGAGTGGGTGCTTAAAATTTGGGGGCTTTTGACCTGGCCCTTAGCCCTTGGCATTGTGTCTTCTGCATTTGCCTTTGTCTATCGCTTCGGCCCCAGTCGCTGGACCCATGGGAAACCCTTGATACCAGGGGCCGTTCTGGCGGCCTTATCATGGGCGCTGATATCAGCGTCATACAAACTGTACCTGTCTCATTTTGGTAACTACAACAAGGTTTACGGCACTCTTGGTGTCGTCATCATTTTGCTGTTATGGCTATTTTTAACCTCGCTCGTCATGCTCATTGGTGATCAGCTCAATGTCATCGTCGGCGAACGCATGGCTCAAAACCCACGCATGCCCTTCGTGCGCAAGAGTCACAATCCATCTCCCTCTAGTTATCGCGCCTCTAAGCAGTTACCTAGCTTAAAAAAATCAACCATCAACAAAAACCAACACCGATAAAAATTTTAGGGGCGTTGCATGCAACGCCCCTAAAATTTTCCCGTTACCCTCAGGCCAAAATCTCCACCTCATCACCCACGCTCAACATCCCCTCACAGTGGGCGATCAAATTTTGGCCAAACCAAATTGCATGGTCCCAGCGTCGATAGGTAGCCAGTGTCTTTAATGGCTCTTTCCCGGGTTCACCCGTAGATTGCTCCACTCCAGGCACGGCACAACGAGCACAGGCTTTAGCCACATCAAAGACGATGTCGCCAATCTTAATTTGCTTCCAGGTATCCTCAGCAAATGGTTCACAGCCTTTGACCACCAGGTTAGGCCGAAATCGGTTCATGGGCACTGGCTGATCTAAACGACTATTCAAATCCGCTAACGAGGCTTCAGAAATTAGCAGAAATGGATAGGCATCGGCAAAACTATTGGGCGTTTCAAAACGCCCATGATCGGTCGGACGCTGGGTAGTCTCAGGCATGTAGACGAGTTGAGACTCCACGCCTAAGAAATCATGCAGCCACTGAGCCACGTTATCTCCCATAGACCAAGCCACACAAGTATCCCCCCAGACGTCTACCTCCATAGAGTCAGGCTCTAGCGGCATGGCTGACAGTTCAATGGCAGAGTTGTCAGACCCGGCAATGTTCAAATGCAGCAAATTCTCACTCAGCTCGACTTGAATGAGGGCCATTTTGGGTAGCTTGCGCTGGGTCAGGAATTTGCCATTGCGATCGCACACCATCCATCGTCGATCATGCAATAGCCCCCGCATGGTCACCTGGGCATGGTTTAGACTCAGCCCCGCTGCCGATTTAATGGGATAAACATTTAACCCACTGAGATTGATTGAAGACATGGCCATGCTCCTAGTGCGGTTATCCGACTAACTGCTCACCTGGTGAAACTACGACAAAATTATCTATAACTAGAATAAGAAAAGCTATAGCCTTTATTAACGGTGGGCAAGCCTACCCTAAGCCATAACATTACGCAGCAGCATGGATAAGCTCTACCGAATGGAAGATGCCCAACGGATTTTGCAACTTGCGATCGCGCAAGAAACCGAGTCGGGCGAGCTTTCCCGCCAACAACTGCTAGAAATTGCAGAAGAACTGAATATCAGCCCAACTACCCTGCAAACTGCTGAACAACAGTGGCACATCATGAAGGGACAAGCTGAAGACCACCGTCTTTTCCAACAGCAACGGCGACAAAAGCTTCAAAGTCAGCTAGTACGTTATGGCATTATCGTTGGCTTTTTAGTGGTGATGGACGTCCTCACTCCTGGCGGCACCTTTTTAGGACACCTTGGATTTTCACTATATGTAGCTTTGTTCTGGGGACTGGGCCTCTCCCTACAAACATGGCGCACAATGCAGACATCAGGCGAGCGCTACGAACGGGACATCAATAAATGGCGACGCAAACGCAGCATGCAAAAAACCATTAACGGTGTCGTCAATCGCTTTTTAGGCCCGACCCACTAGTGGTCTGTCAAAATTGCGTCAAGTTTTAATTTTTGGATAGAGGTGTTTCTTAACAACGCAGCTTTCATACTTGAAACACCATTCACTAGTCACCACTCACTAGTCACGGTCCTAATCCGAATATTTAAGTTTGACAGTCTACTAGGGCAAGCCACACATTTTAAGCTGTCGTAAAGTCTGACCCGCAGATTTTGCCCCCATCCACCCTGACCATCAGCTGCCGAAACCCTTACAAAATAAGCCTAGCAAGTGCGGTCATCTCCTTAATACCTGGTGACTGACACCATGCTTATCCGTAGCCAGGCGAATTTTCATAAATTTTTCTTGTAGATGCGAAGATGACTTGCACTTTATGGACAATCCTGCAATGATACGAAACACAAGGTTGGTTGTGTGTATCCTTGATTCTCACTAAATAACTGCCAGTATGGTCTATTTCCATGGCCCGTGCTGGCAGTTAATCAATTTTTGGGCATCATGCACTATTGCTCATGGGAAACGTGTTGACTAACTCATCCTCTAACGCACTTCCTCACCGACGCCGATTTATTCAAGTTTGCCAATATCGAAGCTGCCAAAGGGTCCAAGCGGCTGACGTACTCGCAGCGCTTAAGCAGTACGCTAACCCCGACCTGATGGTGTCACCAAGCTCCTGCTTAGGGCAATGTGGGTCTGGTCCAACTGTCAGGGTTGCCCCTGATAATGTTTGGTACTGCCGAGTGCGCCCCAAGGATGTTAATGAAATTTATGAGCAGCACATTCACCAAGGCAAGCCTGTTAAACGACTGCTGCATCCTCGGTTTCACCCCGATTACAACCAGTTACTCGAAAGATTGCAGAGCCAAGATTAATAGGAATTTATCTATTCCCCAGTGGAGAACCGGAGTATACTAATAAGGTTGCAGCTAAGTCATCCTGTGGAACTCTCCTGCAAAAGTGAATATGCCCTCTTAGCATTGTTAGAACTCAGCCTCCATTACGAAAAGGGTGAGCCTCTGCAAATTCGCCAGATCGCAGCCCAACAAAATATCCCTGATCGTTATTTAGAGCAGCTGCTAGCAACATTACGTCGAGCCGGTTTTGTCAAAAGTCAACGGGGTGCCAAGGGCGGATATTTACTAGCCCAAGCCCCCTGGACTGTCATGCTGTTAGACGTTGTGAATTGTATCGAAGGTCTAGAAAAGAAAGACAATGCAAGCGATGCTGTATTGACGACGGAGCGGCAGGTTGTACGAGGCTTGTGGCAAAACGTGCAGAAAGCAGCTAAGGATGTGCTATCTGCCCATACTCTGCAAGATTTAGTAGAACAGCGCAACGCCAAACATCAGGTTGATTTGATGTATTACATTTAGCGCATCAGGAAATGGCTAACTATGCGGATCGCCCAAAATATTACTGAGCTGGTCGGTCGTACGCCGCTAGTCAAGCTGAATCGGATACCTCAAGCTGAAGGCTGTGTATCTCAAATTGTTCTTAAGCTTGAGGGGATGAATCCCTCAGCCTCAGTCAAGGATCGTATTGGCGTCAATATGATTACAGCCGCTGAGGCAGCTGGCCAGATTCATCCCGGCAAAACCACTCTGGTAGAACCAACATCGGGCAATACGGGTATTGCCCTGGCCATGGTATCTGCCGCTAAAGGCTATCGACTGATTCTCACAATGCCAGAAACCATGAGCGCCGAACGGCGTGCCATGCTGAGGGCTTACGGCGCTGAACTAGAACTCACGGCTGGCAATGAAGGCATGGCCGGTTGCATCCAGCGCGCCCAACAAATTGTGGCATCTACCCCCAATGCCTATATGCTGCAACAGTTTGATAATCCAGCAAATCCAGATATGCACCGTCACACCACAGCGGAGGAAATCTGGCAGGATACAGAAGGGCATGTGGACTTTTTAGTGGCTGGTGTGGGCACCGGGGGCACCATTACTGGGGTCAGCGAAGTCCTGAAAAAGCGGAAACCTGAGTTTCAAACAATTGCTGTGGAACCAGAGAATAGTCAAGTACTCATAGGTGGTAAGCCAGGTCCTCATAAAATTCAGGGCATTGGTGCAGGTTTTGTACCAGAAGTCCTACAAGTCGATTTGATTGACGAAGTCATTGCCGTTTCAGATGATGACGCGATCTCCTATGGTCGTCGCCTGGCCAAAGAAGAAGGCATTTTATCAGGCATCTCTAGTGGTGCAGCTCTGTGCGCCGCTATTAACATTGGTCGCCGACCCGAAAATACCGACAAATTAATCGTCGTGATCCAGCCCAGCTTTGGTGAACGCTACCTCAGTACGCCGCTGTTCCAAGACCCATCATTGACCACACCACTAACTAACGCACGCTAAACCAACCAAAACAGCCACTTCCACCCATTCCACCACGGCTCCATAGGTATCGCCTGTATGCCCGCCTAATCTATGGTTAAGCCAACCAGAAATCACCACAGCACTGCTGATGCCCATAGCAGTTGCAGCCACACTCATTGACCAGGGAAGCCATCCACCAGCAGCAGCTAGCATGGTTAGCCCGCTTAGACCAATAGACCAGGGCAAGGCATACCAAAATGATGGCATCGCCTGTTTATGAAAAGCTCCTTTGCCCGTGGGCTTGAGATACGGGTAACACCCAATGGCCCATTGCTGTCCCCATCGGCCCCAGGCCGCTGCCGCCAGCAAAGCAAACCAGCGCCCCTGGGTGATCGTGGCCAGGGCTAAGATTTTGAGTAATAGAATTGCGATCGCAACCATCACCCCAAAGGCCCCTGAACAACTATCAGCCATAACTTCCAAGCGTCGCTGACTATCTTGCACAGCCAAACCATCCGCTGTGTCCATAGCTCCATCCAGATGCAACCCACCCGTGAGCCACAAACCGACTAAAACCACAACAGCACTGCGCAGACTTAACGGTACAGCCAGGCTAAACAAAGCATCTAGACCAGCCAGCCACCCACCCAGCACTAAACCAACAAACGGAACAATGCGGGCAATGTGACCAAAGTCCACAGGCCATCGCCGAGGCAATGGAAAACACGTATAAAACAACATCGCCCCATTCAACAAGGCCCACTGCTGTTGTCCAGTCCGTACACACGCCCTAATCCATTGCCCCATAAATAACCTCAACCATCATGGGATGAGCTTCTGCAAGCGCTCATCCCATGCCATCGTTACTGCTAAACCTGTTCCAACATAAATGTTCAGTATTCTGGCTGACGTCACTACAAGAAGTTGCTGAAATAATATGAAGTCAAAAGACAAATAAACGACAAAAATAGGAGATTAATTTCATCTTTGGCGTTCCAAATAATCAGATTTCATCTATCGTGAATATAGATTCTTAAAAACTTTTTCGGTGTTTCACGGGCCTATTCATGGTTAAAAGTGCCCATCTACCGACCCTGTTATGAGCTATCAACCTTCAACAACTTCATTCCCAGCACCTTGCCTTGTTGATACAGGCACTGTGATCAACAAAAAAGACATGGAGCGTATCCTGCAAAACCTGGGACGTGTCCGATACATACATACTCAAGACGAACAAGTATTACGAGAAGGCGAAGGATATGTAGTCGAAGTGTTTAGCGATCCTCAGCAAGCAACACTAGTCGCCAACAGCAGCCTTTACATCAACGTAACTAGCTTTGACTACTTAGAAATGGGTCAGTTAGCCGACAATCAACCCTATTTCGATCTGATTCAAGACAATCGTCGCCTGCGCATTCTGCCATTATCTAACCCCCTCACAGAGCGCAACAGCCGTAGCATTAACGACGCCACCCTAGAAGCCATGCTCGCCGAAGCCCTCACAGCTCGTTGGGATGCTTGTTTGGATGACGACAGCAATCACTTTACTAGCTAGCTAGAAAGTAGATAAACGTTGAATTCTGAATCTTGAGTTGACTTTCATCAATTCAACTCTATTGGTGTATCACGAGTGCCTACGTTGTCCTGATGCTAGCGCTCGTATCCTTAGCTGCAACTATGTTGTCATAAAAGTCTTGCAAGCAATGCTTATCCACACTATGTTGAGGGTTCTAACAATCCTTACTCCTTAGGACAGCGCTCAATATTGGCTACCGACCATTTTTGCTTCGAACACCAGGCATCATGCTCTCAAACTAAAGCTAGAGCAGGCACTTTTCATACGCCCCACGGACCAGTCCACACGCCACGCTTTATGCCAGTGGGCACCCTGGCTAATGTCAAAACTGTCACACCAGCTCAATTACATGATGCCGGAGCCCAAATGGTGCTGGCCAACACCTATCACCTACACTTGCAGCCCGGAGAAGATTTAGTTGCCGCAGCCGGTGGCCTCCATAAATTTATGGGGTGGTCGGGTCCAATGCTAACCGATTCAGGCGGGTTTCAGGTCTTTAGCCTCAGTAAAATTCGCACCATTGCCGAAGAGGGTGTTACCTTTCGGTCACCTCGCGACGGGCGCATTATTCATATGCCTCCCGAAGAATCCATCCGTATCCAAAATGAATTAGGGGCCGATGTGATTATGGCATTTGATGAATGCCCCCCCTATCCTGCTTCCCGAGAAGCCGTCGAAGCCGCTACTCAACGCACCTACCGATGGCTTCAACGCTGCATCAATGCCCACCAACGTAGCGACCAGGCGCTGTTTGGCATTGTGCAAGGCGGCGTTCATCTTGATCTCCGTCAAACAGCAGCACAACAGCTCGTTCACCTAGACTTACCAGGGTATGCCATTGGTGGCGTGAGTGTGGGCGAACCTCCCGAACTCATCCAAAAAATCGTTCAGGCCACCACACCTCTGCTACCAACTGACAAACCCCGATACCTAATGGGAGTAGGCACGTATCGAGAAATGGCCCAAGCCATTGCCGCCGGTATAGATTTATTTGACTGCGTCATTCCCACACGCTTAGCCCGCCACGGGTCAGCTTTGGTACAAGGCGAAAGATGGAACTTAAAAAATCAACGGTTTCGTCGAGACCTCACACCCTTAGACGAAACATGCCAATGCTACACCTGTCAAAACTTTACCCGTGCCTATCTTTGTCACTTAATCCACGCTCACGAAATCCTAGCCTACACACTATTGTCCATTCACAACATCACTGAGTTAATTGGCTTCAGCCAGTCAATTCGTAAAGCAATTTTACAAAATCAGTTTGTTGCAAACTTTCAAAAGTGGTTAGAACCCTCGACTAGCAATGACCAGACAGACAATTAACAAACCTGAGCTTGCACCACAACATGTTAAGATGTAAGTCAATTATTAAGCAAACTGTCACCAACGTAGAGAGGTTTTCATGGACGCAGTCCTGTTGTTAGCTAAACTCCCTGAAGCTTATCAAGCATTCGCTCCCCTGGTAGACATTTTGCCTATTCTACCTATCTTCTTTCTGCTTCTAGCCTTCGTTTGGCAAGCATCGGTCGGCTTTCGCTAAAGCTACCTAACCTTGATGCACAAGCTTTACAACTGAATATTTGTACTAGAGAACTTGGTCCTATGAGCTTTTGATTTTTCCATGAAGTTCTTAGTTAGATTTCATGGGTAACTCTAGTTTTTCTCAGATTTGAAACAAATTTTTAAACTAAAAAGGGAATGTAGTCTTTGAACTACATTCCCTTTTTAGTTTAATTACATGGACTACACTCAAAATCAGAGGCAGCCCCATCGCCCACAGAAGACGTTACTCAACTAATTAAAGCAACTCTCTAGATGAATGCTTTAAAGAGTCATATGAGTGTACTTATGTTGTTTGACGTTATCGTCCGCCGTCACTTTATGGGCAACATTCAAGATGCGCTTTTTCTCAGTAGAAAAATTGACATCAGCAAACACTTGGCCATGGGGCACCGTCGTCTGAATGTCTGCCTTTTCTCTATAGGTTCTTGCCGCCGCCAAAGCGCGCTCTACGAAATCTTCGCAGACCTGAACATCCTTGGTATCCACAGGTAAATTTGTCACTATGGGCTGATCATCCTTTAAAAGGTCACCCACGTGCATTCCATAGAGAGCTTTATAAGAGGTAGGAACCCCTTTAAGTAGAGCTTCAAAATAAGCAGATGGGACAGGCTCTAAAATTTTGACCGGTACCACGTCGCCGTCTTGCTTGATAAAGCAATGAGCTAGACCAACAATAACGTAGTCGCTGCCTGATAGCGCTGGGGAAAGAGTCATAGTAACCGGAACGATATTAATAGCTTTACTAGCTCCAATCGTAACGTTCTTAAGTTGATGGCAAAGAACTCCTCGTTAATCCGTTATAAAACCGAACGAGCTGTAATGTTTGGCAATCTTCAGCCTACGAGCAAATACGGACTTACTGGGTAAGTATTTGCCAAAACTCCGTTATTTCTCGGTTGAGGTCCCCATAAGAATCGTGCAACGATTTCGTTATCAGTTTTTTAAGCGAAGGTAATCACCGCCCCACGGTACTTACCGCATCTATCCACGTAACGAACAAGATGGGGAGTAGTGTTCGTCATGCCTTCATCTCTAGAAAACCCAAGTATTAAGCACATCAATAACGACAAAGATGTGGCAACAAAGGAAGTGCTGCATCAACATCTATATCAAGCAATTAGGCAAAAAAATTATTTCCGAGCTATTCAACTGCTCGACTATTGCATCATCCAAGAACCACAAAACCCAAACTATTACAGTAATCGGGGCCTGATTTATTACCGCTGCGATCAATTGTCGCAAGCAATGACAGATTACAACCAGGCACTCCAGCTCAATCCCTATGCAGACCGTATTTATACCCACAGGGCGCAATGCAGTACGGCCTTAGGTCATTGGAACGAAGCCATTGCGGACTATGACTGTGCAATTGATATTAATCCGTACAATATCAAAGCTCGCATCCATCAAGGGGTTCTGTTCAGAACGTTACAGATGTATGACGAAGCGATTGTCTGTTTTGATTTAGCACTTTTTCTAGGCAAATTGAGTGCTCATATCTATGCAGAACGGGGCCGTACGTATCAATTAGATGGTCATTGGAACTGTGCCATGGGTGATTATCAACATGCACTTACAATACTCACAGCATCACCCATACAAGCCTTAGAGTCTCAAATTCAGATTTGGATCGGTGAATTGATTGATTAATCAATAGATATAGTTTGAGGTCCTTTGCCAGAGCTATCATCATCGTCTCCCTGGCTAGAAACGTCGGCTCCTTGATTTTCTAGCCAACTTTTCACTGGATCATCATTGAGATTGACCTTTAGCAAACCAGATGCAAACCCACCCAAGAAGGCTGCAGGCTGCCCTAGAATTTCTTGCAAAATAGGGGTTAGCTCATCCAGAAACATAAACAGGCTGACACAAAAAATACCTTAGTTATCCTAACGCGACCTAGGAAAAAGCGGGGTCCCAAAAGCAAATAATTTTCACGATCGCTACCGTAGTCCACGACGCCCATTGGGATAGATCGTAGACCAGTTGGTTTTAGTGACCGTAAGCTGAGCCTCAGTTAAAGTAGCGCCAGTCAAATCTGCGCCACATAGGTTAGCGCCTTTAAGATTAGCCCCCTTTAAATTGCTGCGACTCAGATTAGCGCCCCGTAAATCACTATTTTCGAGGTTTATTTCTCCCATATAAGCATTAGATAACTTAGCGTTCCTCAAATTACACTGGCGTAAATCAGCTTTGCTGAGATTCACGTTTGTCAAATCAGCACCCTGCAAATTACAATCTCTCAGCTGGGCACCAGCAAAACTGGCACCGCTAAGAGTCATCCGTTGTAAATTTAACCGTGATAAGGGCTGTAATGAAAAGTCGCGATGTCCTCTGGCATAAGCTTTTTGGACCGCTTCAGGGGTAATTTTTTTATCTTGGCCAGAAAACGGGCCTGACTGACTTGAGCTATTAGACAGTAAATTACCGGCAGAGCGGCGAGCAGCAACGGGGGAAGACTTTGTATTCTGACGACGTTCTTTACGAGCACGAATAGCGGCCGCCATACGAGCCGAAGGAGACGCACCTGCTTGAGAATCGTCTAACCCTAACACTGCAGCAGTATCGTCACTATTAAAGGAAGGCTGACTCACTGGTTCCACCTCTTTAGGCGATGTGGTAGGAATCGCCATATTTTGAGCCAGACTATCAAGATAGGGTTCTAAATCAAGATCTCGTAAAATCGCGTCGGCTGAGCTGTATCGATGCCGTACCGAAATTTCTAACATTTTGCTTAAAACACCAGAAAAATGTTCACTTACTTTGACATGCTGCTGCCAAAGAATCTCACCTGATTGGGGATCGTAGGACATTTCCTTAGGTGACTTTGCTGTCAGCAAATAGAGACACGTTACTCCAATTGCATAAATATCACTGGCATAAACTGGCCTCATTGCCATTTGCTCAGGCGGAGCATAGCCGGGCGTCCCCACAGCATAAGCAGTTAAAGCAGTATGGCCTGACTCTTCACTAGCTTTGACAGGGTTAACCTTGTCTTTCACCGCACCAAAATCAATTAGCACCAAGCGTTTATCAGCATCTCGGCGAATGAGATTGGCGGGCTTAATATCTCGATGAATAACTTGATGGCGATGAATATACTGCATCACTGGCAGCACTTCACTCAAAAACTGCTTGGTGCCGGCTTCACTAAAGGCACCACGGGTTTTCACTTCCTTTTGCAAGGTAGACCCATTAATATATTCCTGCACCAAAAAGAAATCTGTGCGGGCTTCAAAATAATCGAGTAAACGAGGCAACTGGGGATGATTACCAATTTTGCCTAAAATTTTGGCCTCACGGGCAAATAAGTCACGAGCCATTTGCATGATATGAGGTGCTTCAGTGGTTGGCTGTAGCTGCTTGATCACGCAGGGGGGGCAACCGGGTAATCCCTCATCATGGGCTAGGAAGGTAGTCCCAAAGCCACCTTTACCCAAAGCACCGCTAACACGATAGCGATCGCGCAGCAACAAATCTGTTCCACAGGCCAGACATTGCCTTGCTGTGGAAGGATTTTTAGGACTAGGACACTCTGAATTGATGCAGTAGGTCATGTAGCTTCAGCCCCCCTGCTCATATACATATGACTGGGGCTATGGTTCACTATGGCACGACATCTCAAACACTGGGCTGGCAATGGCCTCTTAACCAATTCTCCTGAAAGAAGAAAATCAATTGAGATTTGCTCCAGTAACCTCTAATTACTTTGCATTTCTCAACCATCAGCCATGAGTTATGGAATAAGTAAGATTCTTTTAATAGCTTAATTTTATTCCTTATGAGCTTTAAAGGATTCCATGGGGATAATACCTATGGAAAGTAGAGCAACCCTAAAGCAAGCCTGCTTATCGGACTATCCCAGTAGATTCGTATATTATCTTCATTATCTTATCCAATTACTTAGGCTGCCAGTAGCAATTTAAGAATTGGTGTTTTTAGAATAGAACGTTAAGCCTGTTTTAGAAATTTAACATTGTCAGAGCAATCTAGGATGCCAATTTGCGATTAAACAGAAAACTTTAAATAGAGCTTCAACGGTAGAATAATTTCGTTCTATTGCCATTTATCCCCTTTTAACCCACGCCCCATGCGCATTTCTGTCAACTGGCTCAAAGCATATGTCAATCCCAAGTTAACTCCAGAGGCCATTGGGGACGCGCTAACAATGGCCGGGTTTGAAGTTGAAGACATGGAAGAACGTCAGACGTGGGCTGACGGTGTTGTCGTTGGTAAAGTGACCGAGCGCCAGCCTCATCCAGATGCTGACAAGCTCAGTGTCTGCACCGTCGATATTGGCGAGGCAGAACCATCAACCATCGTGTGTGGTGCTGCTAATGTTCGAGCAGATATTTTTGTCCCTGTGGCTAAGGTCAATACGTACTTGCCCCAGGTAAACCTCAAGATTAAATCTCGTAAGGTACGCGGCATAACGTCGTCAGGGATGATTTGTTCCTTAGCAGAGTTGGGGTTAGCCAAAGAATCGGCTGGCATTCATATCTTTGAAGCACCCAACTTAGAATTGGGCCAAGATGTACGACCACTTTTGGGTTTAGACGACACGGTGTTGGATTTATCATCAACTGCCAACCGTGCTGATGCTTTGAGTATGGTTGGCATTGCCCGCGAAGTGTCTGCCATTACCGGGGCAGAGCTGAAACTACCGATTCAGGATGTAGCCACACCGAGTAATTCAAATAGTCAAGTTGAAATCGCACTCTCAGATCCCAAAGCTTGTCCGATTTATATTGGCACCATTTTAGAGCAGGTCACCATTGGCCCCTCCCCCGCCTGGCTCAAGCAGCGTCTCGAAGCTGCTGGTACACGCTCAATTAATAACGTGGTCGATATCACTAATTACGTCTTATTAGAGTGGGGGCAACCGCTCCATGCCTTTGATCTAGATCGACTTATTAAGGGATCTAAAGCCAACGTTAGTGTGCGCTTTGGGAAACCAGGGGAAAGTCTTCAAACCTTAGATGGTCAGGAACGTGAACTGAAGGAACAAACATTAGCCATTACGGCTAATGATTTACCAGTCGCCCTAGCGGGGGTCATGGGTGGTGAAGACTCTGAGGTGCAAAACGATACTCAAAATGTCTTTCTAGAAGCCGCCTTTTTTGACGCTGCTGTCATTCGCCGTTCAGCCCGTAGCCAAGGGTTACGGACTGAAGCTTCAGCCCGCTACGAGCGCGGTGTTAATCCAGCTGAATTAGAACTAGCCGCCAAACGAGCTATCCAGCTCATGGTGGAGCTAGCCGATGCCAAGGTCACTCATCAACAGGATGAACGTACTGAGGTCGGAAAAATTACGCCTACACGTAAGGTTCGCTTACGATTGGCAAGGGTACAGCAGATTCTCGGTAATTACATCGCTGATGATGGTACAGTTGCCTGCCTGAGTGGAGCTGATGTGGAAGACACCCTCACCCGCCTGGGCTGTAACCTCACAGCTGATGGTGAAGGTATTTGGATAGTGACGGTACCGGCTTACCGCTATCGTGATTTGGAGCGAGAAATTGACCTGATTGAAGAAATTGCTCGCTTATTTGGCTATAACCGTTTTGATAACACCTTGCCCCAGCAAACATCTCGAGGACGACTTTCCCCCGAAGCGAGCCTTGCACGTCAGCTCAGAAACGCATTGCGGGGGGCAGGACTAACCGAAGTATTACACTATTCGCTCACCAATCCAGCGCCGCAGCGAGTGGTGCTAGAAAACCCTTTGTTTACAGAGTATTCGGCTCTGCGGTCTGACTTGATATCAGGTTTGATTGATGGGTTTCAAGCGAACTTAGATAACGGCAATGGTCCTCTCAATGCGTTTGAAATTGGCCATGTATTTATCAATGAAAATGGCCAGTTGAATGAATACGAACGCATCGGTGGCATCTTAGGTGGCAATGCCGCACAGGGGCAATGGAACGGCACCACAGCGGCGATGACCTGGTATGAAGCCAAAGGTATCCTTGAAACGGTATTTAAGCAGGTGGGTTTAGATGTGGATTATCGTTCTGATAATGACGATGAGCGACTGCACCCTGGCCGTACAGCCTCTCTCTGGGTACGCGGACGCACTCGACTAGGCACTTTTGGACAACTACATCCACGGCTGCGACAAGAGCAAAACCTACCCGAGGAAGTTTACGTCTTTGAGTTGCACTGGGACGCGATCTCAACCTGCCTTGTTAGCGACCGTTTCCGCGCACCCAAATTCAAAGCCTTTTCCACCTACCCTGGCTCCGATCGTGATATTGCTTTCTATGCCCCCATGGACGTTTCTGTCGCAGACCTGGAGAAACTCATTAATCGCACAGGTGGACAGCTGCTCGAAAAAGTCACCCTGTTTGATGAGTACAAGGGCAAAGGCGTTCCCGAAGGACAGCGTAGTCTCGCCTTCAGAATGCTTTATCGCGCTAGCGATCGCACCCTCACCGACCAGGATATTGATCCTTTACAAGACAAAATCCGCGCGGCCCTAGAGAAAAAGTTTAAGGTTAGTCTCCGCAGTTAGACTCTTTTCAAGGGCATTGGGGGTATAGCATGCTACGCCCAATGCCCTTGCCCTGACCATTTACCCTGCAGACTGTTTAGGCGTTGGGGGCGTTTCCTTCTTCTTGGGAGGCCCATTAAAATAAGCCTCCATCACTTGCTTAACCATGGGCGCAGCAAACGAACCACCACCACCGCCCGAATGTTCACCAAAAGCGACCACTAACACTTCAGGTTTCTCAAAAGGAGCATAGGCTCCAAACCAAGTATGGTTTTCATAGGGTGGCGCTTCGGCTGTACCGCTCTTACCGGCTGGAGTAGGAATTGTGGGCACATTCAAGCGAGTCCCCGTACCGCTGGTAACCACCAAGCGCAATCCATCCTGAATCACTTTGACAGTTTCAGGCCGCATCCCCAACGAGGTTTTCCACTGCTTAGATTCAGCCCCATCAAGCAAAAGGTGGGGTTTAACCCGATCGCCGCCATTAGCAGCAACAGCAAACATCACCGCTGTCTGTAGAGGGGTTACCTGCATATACCCCTGGCCAATGGTCATATTAATCGTGTCACCGAGGTACCACTCCTCTTCAAACATTTCCTGTTTCCAAGCATCATCGGGCACCAGGCCAGACGACTCTTCCGTGGCTAGTTCGATACCCGTTTTTGCGCCAAAGCCATATTTACGCATCCAATGAATGATAGGTTCATGGCCCATGCGCATCCCCACTTGATAGAAAAAGGTATCGCTACTCCACTGCAGCGCCCCAGCAAACCCCAAAGGACCAAAACCAGCATTATTCCAATCCCAAAACAAAATGCCTCCGGCATTAATGTTGGGAAACGTAGGTAAAACCGTGTTCGCCGGAAATGTACCTGACTCAATTCCAGCGGTGGTAGTAATAATTTTGAAGGTACTAGCAGGCGGGTAAGCCTGCAAAGAACGATTTAGAAAGGGATTACCACGACTGTTCAGCTGCTCCCACTGGGCCTGGGTAATGCGAGTAGAAAAAATATTAGGGTCAAAGGTGGGGCGACTGACCATCGCTAAAATAGCCCCATCATTAGGATCCATGGCCACAATCGCACCAATTTTTTCCCCCAGTGCTTTTTCAGCCACTTTCTGAAGTTCTAAATCGAGCGTTAGGCGAATGTTTTGCCCCGACTCCGGAGGCTTCTCCCCCATAATACTGAGCACATTACCAGCACTATCGACTTCAACCTGTTGACCACCCCATACCCCTCTAAGCAAGGACTCAAAGGACTTTTCAGACCCCATTTTGCCAATGATGTCCCCTAGCCGGTAGTCCTCAGCGCTATCGATGAACGCGTCATACTCCTCTTCGTCGATTTCTCCGGTGTAGCCAATCACATGGGCAGCCAAATCACCGTTGGGATAGTTGCGAATCGCTTCTGCTTCTACCCGCACACCAGGTAATTCTGACGCATATTCAGCCAGCGCCGTCGTTTGAGCCGGACTGAGACCTCGTGCGATGGGAATAGACTGAGTAGACTCATAGCCCGCCGAGGCAATCCGCTGCTGAATCTCATCCGCTGGAATTTCCAAAAGTTTGGACAGTCTCTGCACCACTTGATCACGCTGATCCACAGGTAGTGCAATCGGCCAGATAGACACCGAATGGGACAGACGACTGCCTGCCAAAATTTTGCCATTGCGGTCAAAGATAGTGCCCCTTGCCGGTCGCCTGGGCAACAGTAAAATGCGGTTTTCCTCAGCTAGCTCGCGGTTGCGATCGCCCTCCACCAGCTGTAGATAAAACAATCGACTACCAATGCCTCCAAGCATTACCAGCGAAAGCAAAAGCATCATAATCACCGACTGATACTGACGACCGACGGTGCGTCCACCCTTTTTATCAACCTTTGCTGAGGGGTAGTGGAAAAAGGCCATGATTACCGATAAATCGAGAGCGCAGACTTTGACAAGTGTATCCTTTCAGAATAGATTCCAGCAGGAGAATCCCTATAGAATGGCACAGCCATGATCTTTAATGCATTGGGTTTTTGGGCCACTAAACGTAAAATAGTGCCAAATGAACGATCATAAGGGTGGCATCCTATGGCTCAAACCATCTCTCCGCCAGTTCACACAAAAGCGGCATTGGATGTAGAACTCAAAGATATCGTCAAAACCTTCGGTGAAGACACCGCCGTTCAGGGATTAAATCTACAAATTCGCCAGGGTGAATTTTTTAGCATCCTGGGTCCTTCAGGTTGTGGCAAAACGACCACCCTTCGCATGATTGCGGGGTTTGAAATACCTACATCAGGAGAATTAACCATTCAAGGACAGTCCATGAATGGAATTCCTGCCCATCGTCGATCGGTCAACACAGTTTTTCAAAGCTACGCCCTGTTTAACCACATGAGCGTCTGGGACAACGTAGCCTTTGGTCTAAAAATCAAACATATACCCAAAACAGACCTACGCCAGCGCGTTGGTGAAGCACTCACCCTGGTGCAAATGGAAAGCTTTTCAAAACGCTATCCTACCCAACTATCCGGTGGTCAAAAACAGCGCGTAGCTCTGGCTCGGGCCTTAGTCAACCGCCCAGCCGTAATGCTACTGGATGAACCCTTAGGAGCACTGGATCTAAAACTCAGAAAACAGATGCAGGTAGAACTATCAAACCTGCACCAGGGCCTGGGCATTACCTTTATCATGGTGACCCATGACCAAGAAGAAGCCCTATCCCTGTCGGACCGCATTGCCGTGATGAAAGATGGTTGCATCGAACAGGTCGGATCACCCAGCGAAATCTACGAGCATCCAGCCACAGCCTTTGTTGCTGATTTTATTGGCGATACCAATCTTCTATCGGGCAAATTGCGCACAGGCAGTGACTATCCTCTACTAGCTACCAACAGTGGTCTCCAAGTGGCTATTGCGCCCACCCAACATACGGATACCTGTGATATCGATGTCAGTATTCGTCCCGAAAAAATTCACCTCAGCACCCAAGTTAATTCTGAACCAGCTCCCACCTATCAAAACTGTTTCCCAGCAAAAGTGAAACATACTCTGTATACAGGCCCCCATATTCATTGCATTATTGAATTAACCACAGGGGAGCGACTACGTGTGCTTCAACCTAACTACATCCAATATCAACCAGGAGAATCAGTGTATGTTTCATGGTTAGCCGACGATTGTCAAGTTTTAGCTGACTAACATTCTCTATAGACTGCTTCATAGCCCCCCAGGCCTGACAACTAACTACGCTTAATAAGGATCTGCATGAACAGATTACTATTTCCCAATAGCGTAAGGTCAAGAAGTGGTTTTAAAGTATTCATGGTGTCTTCTTAGAGGAGAGAAAGACTGTGCCCCGTCAACTATCCCGTAATTCATCGTTGCTCTCACGCAAATCCCGTCGCCACTTTTTACAAGGTTCTGCTGCAGCTCTCGCAGGCATAGGACTCTCAAACTGTCGCCGCACTATTGGTGAAACCGAAACTACGGCTAGTGATACATCTTCTGATGATGCACCTGCAGCCTCAGGTACGCTTCACATCTACACCTGGGCTGACTACACAGATGATGAACTGGCTGCTCAATTTACAGAAGCCACCGGCATCGATGTCAAAATCGATGTCTACGATTCCAATGAAACCATGCTGGCCAAAATGCAGGCTGGTGGTGGAGCCAACTACAGTTTGCTTTACCCGTCAGACTATATGGTCACAGAGATGATTGGTCTAGAAATGCTGACCGCATTGGACAAGTCACGCCTAGTAGGCTTGGACAAGATGCGTGAGAAATGGGCCAGTCCTGTATATGACCCTGACAATACCCATAGCATCCCTTACAGCTGGGGTACAACCGGTCTACTCTACAACTCTGAAGTACTGACTGAAGTACCCGCCGATTGGAATTATCTTTGGGAAAACAAAGATGTGTTGTCGCGCAAAATGACCATGCTCGACGATGTACGCGAAACCTTGGGGGCCGTACTGAGCTCGTTGGGATACTCCTATAACGCCACTGACCCTGCGCAACTGGAAGAAGCCTACCAACGACTGTTAGACCTAAAGCCTTCTCTAGCCTCCTTTAAGTCCTTTGGCTGGCAAGATGAGCTGCTTAGCGGTGACTTACTACTATCTATGGTGTACTCGGTTGAAGGCATACCCGTTAGTATTGAAAATCCCACCTTCAAGTATGTCATCCCAGAAAGTGGTTCCTCAGTTTGGACAGATACGATGGTGATTCCCACCTCTGCTCCAAATATAGATGCTGCCTATGAGTGGATTAACTTCAACCTTCAGCCTCAGGTCTCGAAAGAAACTGTAGAGCGCCTATACTTTGCGACTCCCAATGGAGAAGCTATGACAATGCTTTCGCAAGAGCTTCTGGATAATAAGGATTTGTTCCCTCCTGAAGATCTCTTGGCCAAGTGTGAAGGCATTGCCCCTGTCGGTGAAGCTAACGCCCTTTATGACGAGTACTGGACCAAGGTTACTAGCGCCTAGAGATAGCCATGGATAGAGGCATCAAACCCACAGCAGCCCTGGCCCTCAATTGGTCTACCATTAGCCAAAAATTAAGGGATAGTGTTAGACCGCTTGGTTTATTAGGGCC